>JBOHTL010000356.1:0-4512 GCA_050733735.1 Gemmatimonadaceae bacterium | reverse complement strand
CGCATCGCTCGGCGATGACTACGGAGTAGCCCGCCTCGGCGAACGCACGGGCCGTGGCGAAGCCGATGCCACGACCAGCGCCTGTGATGAGCGCGACCTTCGATGGCATGCGAGGAACGATAGCTGGCTCAAACGCGCCAGGCACCGCGAGCCATCAAGTTGGCCGATCGAGCCAAGGATGAATCCTGATGCTGCCTCCGCCGCCGCTGACCTGACCATCGATGGCGGTGATCAGAAAGCCGTATCCAGGGATGCCGTTGATCTCGCCCGTGCCCTTGAACTGCGCGCGCGCACCAGCGGTGACCAGCCATTCATACAGTCGCTCTTGAACCGCAGGTCACCCGCGGAGAACTGGAATTCGGTGTTGCCGGTCGCCCCCCCCGGAGACATGCGGTCGGACGGCCGAAATTATGGATTCAGCACGGCTTCCAGGCGAGCCAGCCGCCGCTCGTACTCCGCTAACCGCGCCTCCTGCACCTGCCGATGCCGCTCCAGCAACTGCAGCTCATTCAGCAGCATTGGCACGAGCAGGTGATATCGAACGGTGTACGGACGTCCGGTCGAATCACGCTCGATCAGATGCGGGGCGACGCGGTCGACCTCCTCGGCGATCAGACCGTACTGGAGGGAGCCCGAGCGATCGATCTCCGGGCGATATCGGAAGGACACAGGTCGAAGCGAGAAAAGCGTCCGGCTCTCGTCTCCCAGCTCACGAACCTCCAGCTTGAAGCGGCCGGACGACCCGACCGTTCCGATTCGGCCGTTGCTGATGAACAGGCCAGTGCCGGTGCCGATGTTCGCGTGCGCAGCTGGAGCATGCAGCTTGGTGTGAGTCGAACTGCCCAGGTAGATCGCGTTCGATTCATCCGGTATACTCGGGTCTGATCCGCTGCGGGCACCGAGGAAGATGTTGTTGCTTCCGGACTGGAGCAACGCGCCTGCCTCCATGCCGACGAAGACGTTCCGATCTCCGCTCTGGAGGTTGACCGCCGCCCGGCTCCCCACGGCAACGTTGTGCGCCGCCGAGGTGGCACTCGGGAGCGGCTGCTCGCCGATCGCTACGTTTTCGCGGCCAACGGTCAGCGTTGCGCCTGCCCGATGGCCGACGAGCACGTTCAGAACGCCGCCGGTCGTCAGCGCGCCGCCGGAATTCGAGCCTGCAACAAAGTTGCCCGGGGGGCCCGCCGAGGAGGGCGTTCCTCCCGTACCCAGGAACATGCTGGGAATAGGGCCCGTGCTACGCAACATGATGGTCTGGCCCTGATCATCGATGATGCGTGCATTCGTGGAAAGCAGCCTCACGCCACCACTGGCGCTGAGGAGTTCGGATACCGTGGCGTTGCCTGTGACGCTGAGCTGACGCGCCAGAACGTTGCCGGACGAGTTGATCCCGCCGTCGCCGACATTCAACCTCGAGAGACTCGTTCCCCCTGCTGCGTCACGGGACATGATAGTTCCGCCTACGGTCTGCGCCGTCGCGGTCGTGGCGCTATTGGCGACGAGATTCGCCTGTGTCAGCGGCTGCAGCTTCCCGTTGCTTACGGCTCCGTCGGCGAGGTCCGTTGCATCTACGCATGCGGTACACGACACGTCGGAGGCGGTCGCGCCGCCGCCGCCGCCGGTTGCGTTGATCGTCACCGTCTGGCCGGCTGAGGTGATCGTCACGTTACTTCCCGCGGCGAGCGTCACGTTATCGCGCAGTGCCGCCCCACCCACGGTGAGACTACGCAGGAGCTGTCCGGGCGCCACCTTGTCATCGGTCACGGCCTGCGGGGCGAGCTTCTGGTTGATGACGCTGCCGTCCCGGATGTGCTGAACATCGACTGCGTTGCTCCCGAGTTCGTCCGACCCGACAGCGGCGCTCCCGATTTTGGCGGCCGTGATCGTATTTTCGGCAATGTCGTGGGCAGTCACCGTGCCGTCGCGAATCCTTCCGCCTTCGCCGCCCGTTATCGCGCCGAATTCGAGATCGACCTCCGTGAGAGACGCGTCGGCGATGTGCGTGCCCCTGACCGCTTCCGGCGCGATCGCCGCTGCCGTGATCATCCCATTAGCGAATGTCGGATTCGGGTACGAACCGGCCAGCACACCCCCGGCTGGACCGCTCGCGCCACTCGTCGCTCCTGGTGTCCACGCTGTGCCGTTGAACATCAGCACCTGACCGCTGGTCGGGGCCTCGATCGAGAGCGATGAGCCTTGAAGCTTGCTGACCGTCAGGTTCGAGAGAACGCCGGTGAGATCTCCCCCCGCGGCGGCGTCGGCGCGAAGGGCACCCACCCCGTCCGTAATGGAGAATTCGACGTGGGTCGAGTGGTAGCACCTGCTCGGCGTGCTCGGCGCCTTGATTCGGTAGACCACGCCTGTCAGCGAGCCGTAGCAGAAAGTGAGTACGGCCGGCTCCTGCGCGGCGGCTGGCAGCGGCGCGAGGAGAGAAACGATTGAAGCGAGCGCCGGACTCGCGAAGGCGCGGCCCAGGCCGCGAAAAAGTCGTGTCATGGCTGGAGAACCTCACCGGAAGTGGTGGTCGATGCATCGTGATTGGCTGGTGCCGTCCTGCTCTCGCGCGCGAGCTCGCTCACCTGCTCGAGCGTGAACGTCATGGCCTCGATCTCCGCGCGCGCCATCTCGCCGCCGTCCGGCGCCAGCTCCCGGTAGCGGACGAGGGCGACCCGCGCCGCGGTGACCGCGCGCTCCACGCCGGTACGGTCGTTCCGTTCTATCTGGTCGGCAACGGCAGCGAGCGCGACCTCGAGGTCGTTCACTGCGTGGCGCCGCTCGAGCGCAAGTGTCGACTGTTCGCTCGCAAACGCGAGTGCCGCGAGCATCCAGCCGCGCTCCTCCGCCGTGGCCGCGAGTGGGACGAGCGCTTCCTCGCCCGCGTTGGGACGCGTAGGCTCGTCGCTACAGCCGGCCAGCGCTATCACGCCCGCGGCGCCGATGGCCGACGCCAGCGTCAACTTTTGTGGCATGAGGGATTCACCTGGTTGGGTGCAGTTATGGTTGGCGATTCGCTGGCGGAGCTGCCGCCACCGTCGCTCGACCCATCCGATAGATGTTGTCCTTGTGGTCCGTGCACCACGCCATCTGCTGGGTGATGACGGTCGGGTGGCGCTGTTGCATGCGACGGAACAGCTCGTTGAACGCATCGAAGAATGCCTGGGCGTTTGTGGCCGTGTACCACACGACCACGTTCCACTCGTCACCCCACGCGTGATACGCGGTGCCCGCGCCCAGCAGCTTTCCCTCGTTTACCAGCTCCTGCACGATCGGCATGAAAAGGGAATCGTTGGTCTGCTGGATCTGCTGCATCTTGTCGTTGGCGCACTTGTTCTGGGAGACGACCAGCGTTCCCTGCGCCTGCAGATTCGACGCGATGGCGATGGCGAGCGCGATTGCGAAACGACGCATCATGAGTTCTCGCTGTGAATGGTAAGCGGTGTGACGATCTCACTTCTGGTGAATGCTTATGCTGCCTCCGCCGAGAACAGTCGCGGCATCGCTGTCCTCCGCGAGGCCACGCATGTTGTCGTAGACGACGTCAGCAGACGACGACAACGACCAGATCTTGATGCGGAACCTGTCGACGCCTCCGCCGCCGCCGATCTGCCCGTCGATGGCGGTGAGCAGGAATCCGTAGCCCGGCACGCCATTGATCTCGCCCGTGCCCTTGAACTGCGCGCGCGCACCGGCGGTGACGAGCCATTCATACGAACTGCTCTTGAACCGCAGGTCACCCGCCGAGAACTGGAATTCGGTGTTGCCGCTCGGCGTGGTGGCGCCGCGCGCGTAGCGCGAAACGAAGCCGAACGTCGCCTTCCCGGTGAGCGTCGGGTCCCCGGCGTAAGCGCCCTCCGGAGACATGATCCAGCCGCCGCCCGTGACGAAGCCGGCGCTCGGGTCATAGACCACGATGTAGGCGGGCGCGTCCTCGCTGCTCGAGCGCGTTCCCGAGAGCTCGCCATCGCTGACGGTGACGGAGACCGTATACACCCCCGGCGCTGCGAACGCGTTTTGCCCGCTCACGGTGCCGCTGCCTGCCGACTGCGACACGCTGCCCGTCGTCGCGCTGCCGTCCCAATCGATGGTGGCGGTGTGATCATCCGTCGGGTTCCCGTCGGTGAACGCGGCCGTGATCGACGCAGCCGTGCCCAAAGCGAGCGGAGCCGCCGGCAGTGAGATGCCGGTGATCGACGGCGCGAAGTTCTGCTCCGCGACCGTGAACGGCGACAGCGATGTCACCTCGCCGCAGATGATATTGTTGTCGACGTCCGGGTATCCGTCGAGCGTCACGTCGACCCACTTCGTTCCGTCGTGATGCAGGAGCTTGAGCGCGTTCTCGTTGCCGAACGTCTGCCCCGAGTAGTCGATGCAGACCTCGATCGCGCCGGAGAAGGTCGCGGTGGTCTGGATGTCGTAATAAACCGGCGGACTGCCGACCTTGAAGCCCGGAAGCGGTGCGCCAATGCCAGTCGACGTGACCGTCGTCGCGCCGGCGGTGCTCACGTTGTCGAA
>JBOHTL010000355.1:0-2710 GCA_050733735.1 Gemmatimonadaceae bacterium | reverse complement strand
TTGTCGTATATCACGAGGACCCGGCACCCGCCACTCGTGAGAACTTCCTCCTTCCTCGGCGTCATCCTGTTCGCCGCGACCGCCGATGCTCAGGCGCGAGCGGGGACGATGAACGTCGGGGATGCGTCGCTCCGGTATGAGGTCATGGGCAGTGGGCCCGCGCTCGTGTTCATCAATGGGGCGGCGCTGAACTTCTCGAGCTGGGACGACCAGGTCGCCGAATTCGCGCGCGATCATCGCGTCATCAGATACGACCTTCGCGGCTTCGGGAAATCCACCGGCCACGTGGACCAGACGGCCGAACCCGACGATCTCAGGACTCTTCTCGACTCCCTCGGGGTGCGCTCCGCCCGAATCGTGGGCCTCTCGCGTGGCGCGATGGTCGCGGCGACCTTCGCCGTGCGATGGCCGGAACGCGTCGAGGCGCTGGTGCTCTACGGGCTCGGCCCGACACCGGACTACCCGACCCAACCCAATCGCGCAGAGCGGCGAGCCGAGCTTGCCGGGATCCTGCGGACACACGGCATCGATTCGCTCAAGCAGTTCATGTCCACGCGGCCCAATGCCTGGATACCGCCCAATCGTCCCGATGCGGTCGAAAGGATTCGCAGGGCGATGGCCGACTACGACGGACGCAACCTCCTCGATCAGCGTCCTCCGTCCAATCGCGTCGCTCCGGCGACGATTCCTGAGCTCGCGCGTCTGCGCATGCCCGTGCTCCTCGTGCACGGCGACCATGAGACGCCGGTGCCGATGGCAATGGCCGACACGCTCGCCCGCCGCATCGCCGGTGTGAAGCGCGTCGTGCTCCGCGACGGGGGACACGGGGCGCACTTCGCCCAGCCCGACGCGTTCAACCGCGAGCTGCGCGCCTTCCTCGAGACGATCGCTCGTCAGCGATGACGAGCGACCTCCGCGAACGCCTTCAGGCCGGCTTCTCCGGAAGCCATTCCATCGAACACGAGCTGGGCGGGGGTGGAATGGCCCGCGTCTTCGTCGCGACCGAGCACTCGCTGGGACGCCGCGTAGTCATCAAAGTTCTTTCACCCGAGCTGGCAGCCGACGTCTCGACCCGGCGGTTCGAGCGCGAGATCCAGCTGGCCGCGTCGCTGCAGCAGGCCAACATCGTTCCGGTGTTGTCCGCCGGCGAGACGGATGGCCTGCCCCACTACACCATGCCCTTCGTCGAAGGGCTCTCCCTTCGGCAGCGGCTGCAGCGCGACGGGCCGCCGTCGATCCCCGACGCCATCGGCATCATGCGCGACGTCGCGCGCGCGCTCGCCTACGCGCATGAGCGCGGCGTGGTGCATCGCGACATCAAGCCGGAGAACGTGCTCCTTTCCGGCGATGCCGCCGTCGTCACCGACTTCGGCATCGCCAAGGCGCTCGCCAACGCCCGGCGCGGCGGCGATGAGGCGCGCGACGCCGAGCGGCCGCACGTCCGCCAGGCTGGCAACGCGACGATCACCCAGATCGGCGTCTCGGTCGGCACTCCCGCGTACATGGCGCCCGAGCAGATCTCCGCGGATCCATCCATCGACCATCGCGCGGACATCTATTCCTTCGGCTGTCTCGCGTACGAGCTGATATCGGGGGCGCCGCCCTTCCAGGCGGCGAGCGTACACGCGCTCTTCAGCGCCCACATCGGCGAGACGCCCGCGCCGCTGCACGACCGGAATGCCGACGTGCCCGACCGGCTGGCCGCTCTCATCGCGCGCTGCCTGGAGAAGGACCCTGCCCGGCGTCCGCAGTCCGCTCGCGAGATTTTACAGGACCTTCAGGCCGCCGCGCCGGCGCCTACCGGCTTCGCCCGATTTGTGCGACGCCTCCATCCACGCGTACGCGCCGGCGCCATGGCGGCATTGGCCATCGTGCTCGTGGCCGGCCTCTACATCGCGACCCGCGCCATCTTCAGTCCCGCGACCGATCTCCCCGCGATCGCGGTCATACCCTTCGTGAATCTCAGCGGCGACGCGTCCGATCAATACCTCGCCGACGGCGTCGCCGACGGCCTCTCCACCGCGCTCGGCAGAGTTCGCGGTATCCGCGTCGCGTCGCGCACCCTCGGCTACCGGTATCGCGGACGTCGCGATCTCGACGCGCGCGAGGTGGGACGTGAGCTTGGTGTCGCGTATGTCCTTCTTGGATCGGTGCAGCGCGCCGGATCACGACTGCGTGTGTCGGCGCAGCTCGTCAACGCGGAGGACAACCGCGAGGTGTGGGCGCAGAGCATTGACGGCGCCGCGAACGATGCCTTCGCGGTGCAGGATTCGATCACGAGCCTGGTGGTCGGCTCCATGCCGAGACGGCTGGCGCCGGGAGACAGCGCTGAACAGGCTCGCGCGGCACGCGTCGGAACGACGAACCCGCAAGCCTACGACCTGTACCTCCGCGGACGATATCTGCTGCTGCGCCGGGGCGCCGGCGTCCGTCAGGCACTCGACTATCTGTCCCGCGCCATTGGGCACGACAGCGGTTTCGCGGACGCGCATGCGTCCTACGCGGTGGCGCTGCAGCTGCTGCCGTACTTCGAGCGTATCAACGTCGATTCACTGAATCGCATCGCGATTCCCGCCGCCAACCGCGCCCTCGGCGTGGACAGCACGATCGCGCAGGCCTGGACCGCTCTGGGGCTGGCGTACCAGCACCAGTACGACTGGCAGCGCGCGGAGGAGGCGTACAAGCGTGCGGTCGCCGCCCAGCCACCGGA
>JBOHTL010000354.1:0-8223 GCA_050733735.1 Gemmatimonadaceae bacterium | reverse complement strand
TTCCGCAGGGCGAGTACGGCGGGGGCACGGTCATGCTGTGGGACCGCGGGTGGTACGAGCCCGAGAAGGGCGGCGGCGAGGACGGCGTGCGCGAAGGGTACCGCAAGGGCGACCTCAAGGTGGTCTTCCACGGCAAGCGCATGAAGGGCAGCTGGGTGCTCGTGCGCACGCGCGGCTGGGGCGGTGGCGGGGGCGGCGGATCGGGCGGCAAGCCGTCCTGGCTTCTCATCAAGCACCGCGACGAGCACACCGAGCCGGGCGACGCGCTGGTCGAAAGCCACGTGACGTCCGTCGTGAGCAAACGCACGATGGAGCAGATCGGCGGATCGTCGAAGTCGCGCGTATGGCATTCCAACCGGCCGGCGGCCGACGACGACGACGAGGGCCAGTTTCCCCGCTCGAAGAAAGTGATCAGCGTCGCCGAGGCGCGTGCGGCGCGCGCGAAGCGGGAATCGACCTAGACGCCTCGCTCGACCTGCGCATCGGACCACAACTCCTGCTCCCTTCACCATGAACTCCATCCTGCGCACCACGCTGCTGCTGATCGCGTCCAACGTGTTCATGACCTTCGCGTGGTACGCGCACCTGCGAAACCTCACCAGCAGGCCCTGGTACGTCGCCGCGTTCGTGAGCTGGGGAATCGCGCTCTTCGAGTACCTCCTGCAGGTTCCCGCGAACCGGATCGGCTATACCGCGCTCTCCCTGCCGCAGCTCAAGATTTTGCAGGAGATCATCACGCTCGCCGTGTTCGTCCCGTTCGCCATCTTCTACATGAAGCAACCGGTGAAGCAGGACTATCTGTGGGCAAGCCTCTGCATGCTCGCGGCAGCCTACTTCATGTTCCGCGGACAACGCGTCGCGTGACGTGGGAGAACGCGCAGTACGAGATCGAGCGGAAGTTTCTTCTGAGCGCGCTTCCGGCCATGCCGTCCCCCGTCGAAGTCCTGGAGATCGACCAGGGCTATCTGCCGGGTGTCCGCTTCGTCGAGCGGTTGCGCCGGCAGCGCGCGCGTGACGGCCGGATGAGCTACTACCGCACCGTGAAGGTGGGCACGGGGGTGCGGCGGATCGAGCTGGAGGAGGAGACCGACCCGAAAACGTTCGAGCACCTCTGGCAGCTCACCGAGGGGCGGCGTGTGCAAAAGCGACGCTACATCGTCCCGACGGGTGATCGCTATTGGGAGGTCGACGAGTTTCTCGACCGCGATCTGGTGCTCGCGGAGATGGAGATTCCGACAGCGGACACCGAGATTACGATTCCTGAATGGCTGCGTCCTGTATTCGTGCGCGATGTGACGGGCGAGCGCGCCTACAGCAACCGTTCCCTGGCGAGGTGACACCCGATGCCGGCGAAAAAGAAGGGCGGCAAGGCGAAGAAGCGGACGAGTGCGCGCAGATCGCCCACGCGAGTCGCGAAAAGAAAGGGCGGCGCGTGGGATGCGGTGTTCGCGCCGCGCTCTCCTGGCGAGCGGCGCTACTGGCTCGTGAAGTCCGAGCCCGAGGTCTTCTCCTTCGACGATCTCCTCCGCGTTCACAACAAGACCACCAACTGGAACGGCGTCCGCAACTTCGCCGCGCGGAACTTCATGAAAGACGGCATGCGGCTGGGCGATCGTGCGTTCTTCTATCACTCGATGTCCGGCGACCCCGGCATCGTGGGCATCTGCGAGGTGGTCCGCGAGGCCTACCCCGACGACACGGCGCTCGATCCGGCGAGCGAATACTTCGATCCGAAGTCCACGAACGAGAATCCGATCTGGTACATGGTGGACCTTCGCGCAGTCGCGCAGCTCACGCACCCCGTGACGCTGGCGCAGATCAAGTCGCGCAAGGAGCTGGCCAACATGGCGCTGCTCAGGATCGGACGGTTGTCGGTGAGTCCGGTCAGCCAGTCGGAATGGGAAATGATTGCCCAGATGGCGAAGTGACGAGAGAGGCGGACATGAAGTCGCCGCTAGTCTGCGTTCACTGTTCTCTCCGCGGCCCACGCTCTCAATTCACTGATCTTCTCGACCATCGTCATGGCCAGCGGACGGGTGTTCGAGATCTCGCTCAGGAGCGTCTCGGTGGAGAGCGGCTGATTCGCTGAATAGGCCGTGAAGAGGCCGGCCACGACGCTCTCTTCGATCTCGGCCCCGCTGAAGCCGTCGCTTGCGGCGGCGAGTTTGGCAAGATCGAACTTCGACGCCTGCTGGCGGCGGCGAGCCAGATGGATGTCGAAGATCGACTGACGCACCGACGCCGTAGGCAGATCCACGAAGAACACTTCGTCAAAGCGGCCTTTCCGGATGAATTCGGGCGGAAGGCGTGAGACGTCGTTCGACGTCGCCACGACGAATACGTCGCCCCGGCGCTCCTGCAGCCACGCCAGGAATGAGCCGAACACCCGACGCGAGACGCCACCGTCCGCATCGTCGCCGCCCTGCGCGAACGCCTTCTCCAGCTCGTCGATCCACAGGATCACCGGCGCCATGCGTTCCGCCGTCTGCAGCGCGCGCTTGAAATTCTTCTCGCTGTCGCCGATGTACTTGTCGTAGAGATTCGCCGGATCGAGCTTGAGCAGCGGCAACCCCCACTCCGTCGCGACCGCCTTGGCGCACATGCTCTTGCCGCAACCGGGAACGCCGAGGAGCAGGATCCCCTTCGGGAAGCGCAGTCCGAAATCGACCGCGCGCTGCGGATCCGTGACGACCGAGCGCCGCTTGCCGAGCCACGTCTTCAGTCCGCCGAGCCCGGCCACCTGGTCGAGACCGAATTCCGGCGGGTAGTACTCGAGCAGCCCATCCTGCTGGATCGCCTGGCGCTTCGCGGCGATGACTCCCTCGATGTCCTTCGCGCGGAGATTGCCGTCCTCCACGATCTGGCGCGTGACGATCTTCTCCGCCTCGACCAGGGTGAGTCCCTGAAGATTCTGGATCAGCCTCGTGCGATCCTCCTGCGACAGCTCGACGCCGACGCGCATGCGCGCCGAGTACTCGCGGATCATTCGCTCGAGGAGAATGCGGTAGTCGTCGAAGGTCGGCGCGGGCAGCTTGAAGAACGTCGCGTGCGGCCGCAGCGCGTCCGGCAGCTTCACGTGCGTCCCGACGATGACGAGCGCGCCCCGGCGCGCTTCGAGCATCCACACCACATCGATGAGGTGGCTGATGACCTGACGATCCTCGAGGTAGTCGGCGAGATCGCGGAACAGATACACCCCCGCCGAATCCTGCTCGGCGTACTTCAGCGCCTGGATCGGCTCCTGCGTGTTCTCGAAGTACGGATCCCCCATCGAGTTTCCACGCCGCACGCCCTTCGATCGCGTCCAGTAGTAGTAGTGCAGATTGAGCTGCGACGCCGCCTGACGCACCAGCTCCTCGGCGCGTTCCGGCTCATTCGTTTCGACGACGATGAGCGCGTAATGCGCGCGGATGAGCAGCTCCAGTTCGGCGAGCGCATCCTGCGCTGGCATGTCAGTGCACCGCTGGCATTTCGCCGCTCATGGTGAGCGCCCGCGCTCCCTCGGCCGTTCCACGCTCGAGCGTGACGATGAACCGAGCGCCCGTTCCCGGCTCCGGATCCACCTCCAGCTCTCCGGACATCCCGCGCGCCAGGTCGCGGCTGATCGCGAGCCCGAGACCGAGTCCATCGCGCGGTTGCGTGAGCGTACGGTCCAGCTGGACGAACGGCTCGAAGATCTCGTCCTGCTTGCCCGCGGGAACGCCGGGACCGGTGTCTTCGACCGCGACCTGGACGCGCGTTCCCGCCGGCGCCGCGCTGAGCGTCACGCGCCCCCCCGGGGGCGTGTGCCGGATGGCGTTCGACAACAGGTTCAGGAGGACCTGGCGCAGCTTCTCGCGATCCGCGAGCACCGTGAGATCGGGAGCGCAGGGCACATAGTCCAGGGTGATCTCCTTGCCCGTCGCCTGCGGTTCGATCAGCGCGTCGAGACCCGAGAGGAATGGCTCGAGCAGCATGTTCTCGATGTCGTAAGCCACCTTGCCCGATTCCACGCGGGCGAGATCGAGCACTCCGCTGATCAAGCCGAGGAGATGCTGCTGGCTCGCCTTGATGCGCTCGAGATCGCGCTTCTGCGCCGCATTCAACGGACCGCGCAGCTCCATCTCGAGGAGCTCGACATAACCACCGATCGCGTTGAGCGGCGTCCGCAGCTCATGGCTCATGACCGTGAGGAACTCCGACTTCGCGTTGTTCGCCGACCGGGCCTCATCCGTCTGCCGTTGCAGCGCGCCTCGCGATTCGGCGATCTCGCGTCCCATGTGATTGAAGCTCTGCGCCAGACGCCGCACTTCGGGATCTCCGCGCTCGGGGACTCGCGCCGCGAAATCGCCCGCGGCCATCAGTTCCGCGGCGCGCGTCATGTCGCCCAGGGGGTGCGCGATGCGGCGACCGATCGCCCATGCCGCGAGCCCACCGACGAGCAGCAGGCCGAGACTCAGCAGAATGATTCTCCGAACCGGTCGCAGCGCGCGGGTGATCACCGCGCGCTCGGGAATGCTCATCCCGATCATGATCGGGGTGGATCCGATCCGCTCCTCGTGGACGACCAGCCGATCGCCCGCATTCGTGAATGCGATTCCTCGAAGCGTGTCACGCCGGGCGTGTGCGTCGAGCGGATAGCCTCCCGCGTTCGTCCAGAAACTGCCGTCGACGTTGCGGTAGTACAGCGAGACGGAATCGCCGGCGAGGTCGCGCAACGTGCGCATGGTCGTCGCGTTCTGCGCGATACGGCGCTGGTGCGCGAGGTACCCGACGAGGCGACCGGCGTCGCGCACGGGCGCAACGATCCAGAAGTGAACCCGTCCGTCTTCGCCGTACAGCGGCCCGTACCGGATGGAGTCGCTCGTCGTCTCCGCCGCGATGTCGACGGCGTGTGAGATGCGCTCCGGAAGCTCTGCGCGCCCGGGCGCTACCGACATGGTGGCGCGCACATCGTTGCCGGTGAAGGCGATGCGGCGTCCGTCGCGGCTCCAGAGCTCGACGGGCATCCCGGAATCACTGGCCGTCGAGAGCCGCGACAATGGTCCCGTCGCATCGACCTGTTCCCCGCGCAGCGCGCGCCGCACGAGCGTATCGCGGGCCACGGCGGCATACCGCGCCTGCTGCGCAGCGACATTGGTCGCGCCGACCGATGCCAGTTGGCGCGTCGCCCGGTCCACGCGATCCCGCGCCCGGTCGAGCGCGGCGCGGCGCAGAGAGGAGTACGTCGCGAAGACGCCAATCGCGAGCACCACCGCCAGGATGCCGGACATCAGAAGTGGGAGCTTGAGCTCGAGCGGCAACCTCCAGCTGATGCTCCCAGGCCCGCGACCCAACGACGAACGGCGAGACGGCACGGAGATAACCTGGCAGTCGCCACACGCCGCGACAAGACCGGGTGAAGCCGCGCATGGCGGCCGGTCGTATATTCGTCCGGTGACTGGCGTGGTTCCCACCGATCTCGCGCGCGCCCTGGGCGAACGCTACGAGCTCCGCGACGTTCTCGGACGCGGCGGGATGGCGACCGTCTACATGGCGTTTGATCGCAAGCATCACCGGGAAGTCGCGCTCAAAGTCATGCGACCGGACATCTCGGCCACGATCGGCGCCGAGCGGTTCCTCAAGGAGATCCAGATCGTCGCGCGGATGGTCCACCCGCACATCCTGTCGCTGCACGACTCCGGCGAAGCGGAGGGGTTCATCTACTACGTCATGCCCTTCATCGACGGCGGCAGCCTGCGCGACCGCGTCGGGAAGGACAGGCGGATGGCGGCGGAGCAGGCCATCGACATCGCGACACCGATCGCCGACGCGTTGACCTACGCGCATCAGTGCGGTGTCCTGCACCGGGACATCAAGCCGGAGAACGTGCTCTTCGCGCGCAACCATCCGATCGTCGCGGACTTCGGAATCGCGAAGGCGGTGAGCACCGCCAGCGACGGCATCGCGCTCACGCGCACGGGCATCTCGCTCGGCACTCCCGGGTACATGAGTCCGGAGCAGGCCGCGGGCTTCACGGACGTCGACGAGCGCACCGACGTCTACAGCCTGGCCGTTCTCGTGTACGAGATGATCGTCGGCGAGATTCCGGGACGCTGGGTGTCGGAGGATTGTGTTCGGGCGGGCAGGTTCATCGACGCGTCCGCGACGCAGCGACCGCACCTGTCCGCCGCGGGTTCGGTCGTCGAAGGCGCGTTGGTGCGCGCGCTCGCGATCCGACCCGACCAGCGCATCCAGACGCCGGCGGCATTCATCGAGGATCTCCGCGGCCGCTCGCGCCATCCGGAGCGTCGCAAGTACCGCCCCGACGAGATCGAAGAGATCATGAACAAGGCGGCGGAGCTCGAGGTCTCCAATCCGACGATGAGCGGGTCGATGACGATCGGCGGCGTCGAGGAGATCGCGCGCGACGTCGGCATACCAGCGGCGCTCGTACGCAAGGCCGAGCGATCGCTGTCACAGCGCGCGTTGTCCCGGGAGCACGCCATCCAGCCGCCCAGGGACAACGTCCTGATCGGAGGTCCGACCCGCATCCTGTTCGAACGGATCGTCGATGGAGAGCTCGACGAACGCGACTACAGCGAGTTGGTCGACGAGATTCGACGCTGCCTGAAGGAGGTAGGTCAGGTCAGCCAGCTCGGTCGGTCATTCAGCTGGACTCTGAACAAGGGACAGTCCGGACTGCGCAACATCGAGATCGTGATCTCGGTGCGTCCGGGAAAGACCCGGATTCTCGTGCAGGAAAGTCTCAATCACCTCATCGGTGCGATCTTCGGCGGGATCGGCGGTGGCATGGGTGGTGGCGGGCTGGGGCCGATGATGGGCGTCATGTTCGGCGCCCTGGGTCTACCCGGGGCCGCGGCGGCGTTCCTCGTACCGGCATGGCTCACGATCGTGTATCTCACCGCTCGCACGAGCTACTACTACGCGGTGAAGCGCCGGGACAGATCACTGCGAGAGCTGGCGGACCGTCTCGCCGCACTGGCGACGGAGCTCATCGACGAGCAGCCTCGCCGTTTGATGCCATGACGGGGTGAACACGGCGAGTTCCGGCGTGTATCAGCGTATCATGGAACGTGGAACTCTGGGCGCCATCATTCTCGCGGGCGGCGTTGCCCTCGCTGGCGCGTTCGTCGCGATCGGAGTGTCGCAGGTCCGCTCGGCGGACCGGTACGTCACCGTGAAGGGCGTTGCCGAGCGCGAAGTGCGCGCGGACATCGCGGTGTGGCCGTTGCACGTCGTCGGCGCGGACAACGATTTGTCGGCGGCGCAGGCGGAGCTGGTGCGGAGCATCACGGGCGTGCGCGGCTTTCTCGCGCGCAACGGCATCGACACGTCGCAGGTGGAGCTGACCGGGTTCGGCGTCCACGATGCGCAGGCGCAGATGTATGGCGGCCCGAACGCGCCGACGAACCGGTTCATCGTTCGGCAGACGCTGCTGGTGCGGTCGTCGCAGCCCGATCGCGTCCTGACCGCGAGCCAGCGCATCGGCGAGCTGGCCGCGATCGGCGTCGTCGTGTCGTCCGGCGCCGGCGGTGAGTACGGCGGTCAGGGTTCCGGCCCGACATTCCTCTTCACGAAGCTCAACGACGTCAAGCCGGCCATGATCGCCGAGGCGACGACGCGCGCTCGCGAGGCCGCGCAGCAGTTCGCGCGCGATTCCCGCAGTGACCTGGGCGGCATCCGCAAGGCCAACCAGGGCGTCTTCGAGATCTCGGGGCGCGAGCAGGCGCCGGGAGTGAGCTCCGACGGACAGGTCGCCAAGATCGTCCGGGTTGTCTCGACAGTGGAGTATTTCCTTCGAGACTGACGGCACTGGTGTTACTTGCGCCCGCCGCGTGGCGTCATGCAGGCATCCTCAGCAGGACACCCACCTATCGGCGAGAGACCGCCATGTCACGCTTCACTGTGCAACGCTCGGCGATCCGCGCGGAGGTCGAGCGACGAAAAGCAGTCGTAGCGCCCACACCCCTTCCACACCCTGAAGCGCCCCCGGCGCCCGCCGCTCCGAAACGCTGGAGCGCGAAAGTGTTCGTGGTACCGGCCGCCGTGGCCGACGCGCTCGCGAAGTTCTCGCGTACCATTCACGGAATCATCGATGCACCGCACGTGGGCGAGCGGCACTCGATGAGACGCCATCGCGGCGTGTACATCTGGCGACCCGCGATGGATCAGCTGGAGCCCCAGAGCCCGCAGGAGCTCGTCGGCATGCAGGACATGAAGACCGCCGAGGCCGAGGCCCGG
>JBOHTL010000353.1:0-1613 GCA_050733735.1 Gemmatimonadaceae bacterium | reverse complement strand
GCCTTCATCTACTACAACTCGTTCTGCAGCGGGAAAATGCAGATCTGGCGGATGCGCAGTGATGGCAGCCGACCGGAACAGCTCACTCGCGATGAGTACTCGAACTGGTTCCCGCATCCATCTCCGGATGGCCGATGGGTGGCCTACATCGCGTATCTCGAGGATCAGGGCGATGCCCATCCCTTCGGCAAGCAGGTGAAGCTCCGTCTCATGGATCGGCGCAATCATACTGTGGTCGACCTGACGGCGCCGTTCTTCGGCGGACAGGGCACCATCAATGTTCCTTCATGGTCACCGGATAGCCGGCGCGTCGCGTTCGTGACCTATGCCATCCGCTGAGCAGACAACCGACACATGAAGATTACGCTTCTTGTTGTCGGGCTGTTTGTGTTCGGCGGCTGCACCATCCAGCGCGCGGATTCGGTGCGCGTCACGCGGGAGGCCATCGGCAGCATGCGCGTCGACCGCCCGATCGGCGAGCTGCGTGGGATGATGCCCAACGCCACTGATACCACCGTGACGATCGCGCAGACGGTTCGGCCGGGTGTGGCCTTCCATTTTCCTGATCTGACGGTGGTCGCGACGCAGCAACGGGATTCCCTCGATCCGTCGCGACCAGCGGACCTTTGGACCCTGACCGGGTGCGGTGGTCAGCTGCCGAACACCGTGCCTCTCTGTGCCAACTGGCAGGAGTTGACGCGCGCGTTCGGTCGTACAGGCACGGGCACGACGGCGTCCGGCCCTGCGGTCGTCCGCCTTTGCAGACTTCCCGGCTTCGAGTTCGAGCTCGACGTCGGTCAGGGGACGGTTGGATCGCTGGAAACGGCGCCCGACCTTGCGCGCGTCCCCGGCACGGCCCGCATCGAGCGCGTTACCCTATCGCGGACTGCCACGGATTCCTGCGAATCGCCGGGGCGCTGAAACCATCGCGGTGACTCGCGGGTAGGTGGAAAAGTGATTATCTGCCCGTCCGTGATGATTCTCGCCGCCGTGTTGTTCGTGGCTTCGACGGGACATGCTCAACAGGCGGATTCCACGCCTCGCATACGTCGAATTCCGGTGACGCCGGAGCTGGAGCGCACGGCCTTCCGGGACGCGGGAGCCCGCACTTTACTCGCGAGAGCGCGCGCGGCCCGCACCGCTCAGGACTCCGCGCTGCAGTCGTACGACGCCAAATCGTACATGCGCATCTCGGTTGGATTGGGCGTCAGACGCTTCGGACCGGAACGACTGCTCTTTCGAGCCGAGCACGCGGCGCGCGTGCGATGGGCTCGGGGGTCGGGGATCTGGGTCGAGACCACCGGGCGGCGCACGGCGATTCCAATGGGCGCCGCCAGCATGGACATGTCGCCAGCGACGCCAATTCCGTATTTCCCGGGGCGCGAGGCACTGTGGTTCCCCTCGGAGGAGCTTCGCAAGGTGACGGAGGAGGTGAACGAGGCCGACCTCATTCACCCGCTCGCGAAAGGCGCGGAAGCATACTACCGCTACGCGACGGGCGACTCGGTCAGCTTCCGCCTGCCCAACGGCGTCGTCATCGCCCTGCGCGAGCTGCGCATCTCCGCGCGGCGTCCGGAGTGGCGCGCCTTCGTCGGCTCATTCTGGTTCGACCT
>JBOHTL010000352.1:0-7491 GCA_050733735.1 Gemmatimonadaceae bacterium | reverse complement strand
GCCCGCAACCGGCTCCTCAACGGGGGTGAGCTGGCGTGGGTGTACGGTCCGCGCCGCCACGAGCTCGCGACGGTCGTCCTCGACGAAAAAGTCATTGTCGGCGACGTCATCCTGCGGGACATCGCGGGTTCGTCGCCGTCGGAGTTCGTCCGCGTGATCAAGCCCGATCTCGACACGCGCGGCCGGCGGGTGCTCGCGTGACGCGGTCCACGCGATGACCAAACGCGCCCGCGGAGCGCTCCACCTCGGCACCCTGGCGGTGCACGGCGGCGAGCGCGCCGACCAGCGCGACGTGGACTCGCCGATCGTCCAGCCGATCTATCAGTCGGTCAACTTCATCCAGGAGATAGGTACCGCCGATGGGCTGCGCTATCCGCGCTATGGGAACGCCCCGAACGCGGAAATCGTGCAGCGTCGGGTCGCGGTGATCGAAGGCTCCGAGGCCGCCGTGCTCCTCGCCAGCGGCATGGGCGCCACCGCCTGCGCCCTGCTCGCCCTGCTCCGCCCCGGCGATCACGTCGTCGCGAGCACATGGATCTATGGCGGTACCCGCGCGCTCCTCCAGGAGGAGTTCGCGCCGCTCGGGATCGACGTCAGTCTCGTCAATCCGCTCGAGACGCGCGTGTGGCGCAAGGCGATCCGGAAGCATACGCGGGTCATCTTCGTGGAGTCGCCGGTGAACCCCACCTGCCGAGTGCTGGATCTCAAGTCGATCAGCATGGTGACGCGTCAGGCCGGAATCGCGCTGGTCGTCGATTCCACTTTCGCGAGCCCGGTCAACTTCCGACCGCTGGAGCATGGCGCCGACGTCGTCATCCACTCCGCCACCAAGTTCCTGAACGGACATCATGACGTGCTCGGAGGGGTCGTGTGCGGGACCACACCGTACATCGACGAGGTCCGGCGCAAGATGATGCTCTGGGGCCAGGCGCCCGATCCCTTCTCGAGCTGGCTGCTCGAGCGAGGGCTCAAGACGCTCGAGCTGCGCGTCGCCCGACAGAACGACAGCGCCATGCGCATCGCGCAGTGGTGTGAGACCCGCAAAGAGGTCCGGAAGGTCATATACCCGGGTCTCGCCTCCCATCCGGACCACGAGATCGCCAAGGCGACCATGTCCGGTTTTGGAGGAATGCTCTCGGTCGAGTTGGCCGGGGGCGCCAGATCCGCGGAGCGATTCCTGCGACGGCTGAAGCTGTTTCGCCATGCGCCGAGCCTTGGCGGCGTGGAATCACTCGTGTCCGAACCACGGTTCACCTCGCATGCGGGGATGTCACCGGAGGAGCGGACGGCCATCGGCGTGCCGGATGGATTCCTGCGCCTGAGCGTGGGGATAGAGAGCGCCGATGACCTGATTGCGGATCTGGAGCAAGCTCTGCATTGATGGCTACGGAAACACGGGAATGGAAAGAACGGCGCCGGAATGAACGACGGCTGAACCACCGGCTTGGCGACGTCACGATTCCGGAATTCCGCCGGATGCTCATCACGACGACGCTGTTCGTCATCGTGGCGGTGCTCTTCCTGTGGATGGTTCGGACGGTCGTCATTGCGTCCATCCTCGGCGTGATCGTCGCCGTGTATTCGCGTCCCGTGTTCGAGCGGATGCGACCGAGGATCGGCAGCGGCGCGGCGGCCACGCTGACTATCCTGGGCATCATCATCCCGATCCTCGCGCTGCTCGTCTACAGCTACGTCGAGATCCGGGACGTCGCGCAGTACGTCTCGACGCATCAGGACGAGATTGTCGCCAAGATCGACACCGCGATCCGCAAGCTGCCGTTCATGGCGCAGGTGGATACACGCGAGACCATCGAGCAGTACGTCATCGCGTCGTCCGAGTACGGCACCGAGATCCCAGGGATGGTGAAGGACGCGCTCTCCGGCTTCGCGATCGCCGCCACGATCTTCGTCTTCACGACCTTTTACGTTCTCGTCGACGCGGCCCGGATCAGCAGCTACCTGCGGTCCAAGATCCCCCCGCGCTACAGCGAGCTGATGCGTGCCCTGGAGAACAACGTCCGTGGCGTGCTCTACGGCGCGATGTATTCCACCATTCTGACGCAGACGCTCAAGTCGGCCACCCTGCTCGTGCTTTTCCTCGCGTTCAGCGTCCCGTTGAGCACCGTGCTCGTCATCATTTCCTTCATCATCGGGTTTTTCCCGATCGTTGGGTCGTGGAGCGTGTATGTACCGGTAGGGCTGTGGCTGCTCGTCTTCCGCGAGGCTCCGGTCCAGGCAGTCACCCTCGTCCTGATCGGGTTTTTTCTGAACACCATCTACATCTCGACGTTCCTGCGACCGAAGATCGCAGCGGAGAAGTCGAAGATCCTGAACTTCTACTGGATGCTGGTCGGTCTCGTGACGGGGGTGTACACCTTCGGCCTCGTCGGCGTGTTGCTTGGGCCCATGGTCATTGGTCTGCTGAAGGCGATCGTCGACACGATCACCGCGACCTCCACCTGGCGGCTCCTCGATGACGAGGAAGCTGCTGCGGCCACTCTGGCCGCCGGTGGACCTCAGCGACCGGCATGATCCAGTTCTTCAACGTTTCGAAGGAATATCCGCGGGCAGGCCTGGCCCTGGCTGAAGCGACCTTCCGGCTCCACAAGGGGGAGTTCGCCTTTCTGACGGGGCCCAGCGGCGCGGGCAAGAGCACGATCCTGCGCCTCGCGTACTTCGAGGAGCGGCCCACGCGCGGCGAAGTGCGCGTCAGCGGCGTAAGCTCGAACGAGGCAACCCGGTCGGACGTGGCCAAGCTGCGGCGCAAGCTCGGCATCGTCTTCCAGGATTTCCGGCTGCTCGAGGATCGCTCCGCCGAAGCCAACGTCGGCTTCGCGCTCGAGGTCATCGGAACGCGTCGCGATCAGATCGCGCCGCGGGTGCAGCGGGTGCTGTCCCAGGTTGGTCTGGGGTCCAAGGCGAAGGCCTTTCCGCGAGAGCTGTCGGGCGGCGAGCAGCAGCGTGTGGCGATCGCGCGCGCGCTGGTCAATGATCCCTTCGTGCTCATCGCCGACGAACCAACCGGCAACCTCGACGATCGCGCTCGGCGCAGCATTTTCCAGCTGCTGCGGGACATCAATGCATCGGGCACGGCGGTGCTCATGGCGACGCACGATCTCGAGCTCGTTCGCCGCACCGACTATCGCACGATCGAGATGGATCACGGCCGCATCGTATACGACTCGGGGGACGCGGCGCTGCGCTCCCCCGCGCGCATCGGAGAGCTGACGTGAGAATCGCGTTTCGCGACGCGTTGTTCGCCTTCCGGAAGGCGCCGCTGCTCAGCGTGCTGAGCATCACCACGATCGCGTTCTCGCTGTTCGCGTTCGCGCTGTTCGGTCTCGTGGCCATCAACATCAAACGCACCCTCGAACGCGTCGGCGAACGGGTGGAGATCCGCGCCTTCGTCACGCAGGGCACGGCGGAGACGGAGCTGGCAGCGGCGGTCGCGGAGATCTCCAGGTATCGGGAGGTCGCGAGCGCGCAGATCGTCACCGAAGCGGACGCGCTGGAGCGGGCACGCCGGGAGCTCGCCGAGTTCAGCGACGTGTTCGAAGAAGGCGTCCTGCCGGCGTCGATCGACATCAAGATGCGTCCCGGATCGCGCGATCCCCGCACCGTTGCGGCCGTCGCGCGTCGCGTGCAGACCTTCTTCTTCGTGGACGATGTGCGCTACGGCGAAGAGTGGATCACGCAATTGCATCGACTGCGCAACATCGCCGGCGTGACCGGCGTGGCGCTCGGACTCGCCTTCGCCATCGTGGCGGTGATCATCATCGGCGCCACGATCCGCATGACTGTGCTGGCGCGCAGCAAGGAGATCTCGATCATGCGGCTGGTGGGCGCGACGGACGGCTTCATCCGCCGTCCCTTTCTGATCGAGGGATTCACCAAGGGAATACTCGGCGGCGCCGTGGCCCTCGCCTTCACCTGGGTGGCCGCGCTCACGCTGCAGCGCTATCTCAACTTTCAGGCGACGTTTTTCGACGAGCGGCTCGTGGCGTTCGGGTTGGCGGGCGGAGCGCTGATCGGGTTTTTCGGAAGCGCGTTCGCGGTTGGAAGACACCTGAAGCAAGTGTGATGATGAGGGAATCAGGGGAACGGGACGTGGGAATAGGGTGGGAAGGGCCGTGTGGGAAGCGGGGAAGGTGCTCGCTTCGCCAACTGCTGATCGTTACTTCCCTTCTGGCCTTTCCCACCCTTTTCCCATTTCCCGTTCCCCTTCTTCCGCCGACCGGTCTCCTCCACGCTCAGTCCGCGGACCACCGCATCCGTCAGCAACGCGACGAGCTCGAACGCATCCGCGAAGAGCGCGCCGCCCTCGAACGTCAGATGACCGAGCTCCAGACCACGGCGCACGACCTCACCGAGGAAGTCGCGAACCTGGATCGCCGCGCCGAGGCCACGTCGCGGCTGGTGAGCGCGCTGGACCGGCAGCTGTTCACCATCGCCGCTGAAGTCCAGACGGCCACGGCAAACATGTCACGCGCCGAACGCGAGCTGGCCGGGAAGAAGGCCGCGCTCAAGCGCCGGCTGATCGACATCTACAAGCGCGGGCCGATGTACACGCCGCAGGCACTCCTCTCCGCAACGTCGTTCGGCGAGCTCGTCACCCGATACAAGTATCTCCATCTGATCGCGCTGCGCGACCGCTCGCTCGTCAGGCGCGTGGAGCAGCTCCGCGACGAAGTCGGGCGCGAGCGCAACCGCCTCGTCGTCCTGCAGCGCAGTCTCGCGACGAGCCGGGAGGAGAAGGCGGTGGAGCAGGAACGTCTCGTCGCCCTCGAGCAGCAGCAGCGCCAGCAACTCGCGCGCATCGAGCAGATCACGCGGCAGACCCGGAACAAGCTGGAGCGGATGCGACTGTCCGAGCGACAGCTGACCAGCACTCTGGCGTCGCTCGAGGCAGCGCGCCGGCGTGACGTCGCGGGCCGACCGTCGGGAGCCCGCGCCACGAGCTCCATCCGCACGACGGACTACGGCAGTCTCGACTGGCCCGTTCAGGGACCACTCGTCTATACCTTCGGTCGGGCGGTGCAGGCCAACAACACGGCCATTCGCTGGAACGGCGTCGGCATTCGCGCCAGCATCGGTGCGCAGGTCAAGAGCGTCGCGGCGGGTCGCGTTGCCACGGTACGCCAGGTAGGGACGTACGGCCTCACGGTGATTCTGGAGCACGGCGGCGGCGACTACTCCATTTACGGTTCACTGGCGAGCGCGTTCGTCGAAGTCGGTCAGGACGTCGCGAAAGGAGAGACCATCGGAGCGGTCGGTCAGTCCGACCCCGAGCTGCCCCCGCACCTGCACTTCGAGATCCGCCATGGGCGCGGCGAGGCCATCGACCCGGTCACCTGGCTGCGTCGTCGGTGACGCTCACGAAGCGCTGCGCCGTGTGCGGGCGCTTCCGGCATTACGCGGAGGACGATCGCTTCTGCGTGATCTGCGGCAACGAAGCGCTGGAGCACGAATGCACCTGCGGCCGGAACTACGACTACGCGCTCGAGGATGGCAATCAGGGCGCTACCCTGCACTGCCCCAAATGCGGGCGGTCCCTGCGAGGCCGTTCGTCTGAGTTCGACGCCTGACGATCTGCTCGGCGCCCACATCTCGATCGCGGGCGGTAGCCAGAACGCACCAGCCCGGGCGAAGGCGATTCGCGCGACGGCGATGCAGATGTTCACCAAGATGGCCAACCGCTGGGCCGAACGCGTCTGCGCCGATGCGGAGTGCGTCGCCTTTCGACAGGAGCTGGCGAAGACGGACGTGCGTCTCACCATGGCGCACGACTCCTACCTGATCAACCTCGCGAGTCCGGACCCGGTGCTGCGCCGGCGTTCGATCGAATCGTTCGTGGCGGAGCTCCGGCGATGTGAAGCGCTCGGCCTCGACCTGCTCGTCTCGCATCCCGGCAATCACATGGGCGATCTGGAGAGCGGTATCCATCGGAACGCCGATGCGATCACCGAGGCGCTCGAGCGCGTGCCGGGACAATGCGGGGTCGCCATGGAAGCGACGTCGGGCTCTGGCACATCGATCGGATCACGATTCGAGGAGCTGGCTGCGCTGATCGAGCGCGTGCCGCCCGCGCAGCGCGGGCGCATGGGCGTATGCGCGGACACCTGCCATCTCTACTCGGCGGGCCACGATCTCGTGAAGAACTTCGACGGGGTCTGGCAGCGGTTCGGCGATGTGGTCGGCTTCGATCGGCTGCGCGCGCTGCATCTCAACGATTCGAAGACGAAGTTCGGCTCGCATCGCGACCGTCACGAGCTGATCGGAGAGGGCTCGCTGGGACCGAAGCCGTTCCGCCGCATCATGACCGACGAGCGCTTCGCGCGGATTCCCAAGGTCATCGAGACGCCGAAGCTGGAAGAGACGATCACGGACCGACGCATGCTGCGACGACTCCGTTCCTACGGTCGGGTGGCACGGCGACCCCGGCCATGATATGCATTCGACCGCCTCACAAACTCGCCATTTCATGAGATCTCTTTTCGCTGCCGCGGCGCTCGCCGCGGCAACGCCGCTGATTGCACAGCAGCAGACGCCAAATCCGCGAATGCTGCCCGACATCAGCGCGGTCGGTGATCTCATCGGTGACTTCTCGCCGAAGGGGAGCACCCAGGAAGACGGCACTCGCTTCGGCATCCGCGAGATCGAGATCGCGCTGCAGGCCGCCGTCGATCCGTATTTTCGCGGCGACATCTTCCTCGGCTTCAGCGACGCGGAAGGCGTACACATCGAGCAGGCGTTCCTGACCACGACCGCGCTACCGGGCATCGAAGGGCGCATCGGTCGCTTCCTGATGCCGGTCGGCAAGCAGAACACGACGCACCGGCATGACCTGCACACGATCGACTATCCGTGGGTCATCCAGCGCTTTCTCGGCGAAGAAGGTCTCAAGGGAACAGGTCTCTATGTCAGCCGGGTTTTCGCGCCGTTAGGGTTCTATCAGGAGCTGCTGGTCACGGCGATCGACCGCATCGGCGAGGCGCCCGAGGATCTCGTGCTGGAGGAACCTGTCAATCAGGATCTCGACGGCCTTGCCTTCTCTGCGCGACTTCGGAATTACTGGGATCTCTCGCAGGCCGCCAATCTCGAGCTGTCAGGTTCGGTTCTCGCCGGCCGCCTCGAGCAACCGTTCGACTTTGGCGGAGCGCCTCCCGCACCGGACGTGAACGCCGTCGCAACGAACCAGCGTCTCTTCAGCGGCGACATCACGTTCCGCTGGCGACCGCTGCAGCAGGGGCTGTATCGATCGTTCATCGCGCAGGGTGAGTTCTATCTGCAGCAGAACGAGCGCATCGACGATCCTGCCTTCGGCGGGCCGAACCGGGATTTCAGTGGGGCCTACGGATTTGCGCGCTGGCAGCTGACACGCCGGTGGTACCTGGCCGGGCGGTACGACTGGCTCGAGGATCCGGAGCTTGGCGGAGAAACACTGAACGCTGTTTCCGGGTATTTACAGTGGTTCCCGAGCGAGTTTTCCAA
>JBOHTL010000351.1:0-16984 GCA_050733735.1 Gemmatimonadaceae bacterium | reverse complement strand
ACGCGTGGTTCCGCCGATGGGGCCTCGACGCGTCCCGCGGCTGAATCGGTGACGCGTTCAGCCGATGCCACCGGCGATCGGCCAATACCGTCGCCGCCATCGCGCGCACGCGCAATCGCCACCGCAGACAAAACGACGAGAAGCAGCACTGTGGCGGCTGCCGCCGGCACGTTCCATTTTCGATTCCATGCCGGTCGCTTCCACTCCGGCAGTCGCGCACGCGCGTCCGACCAGACATGCGATACCGCCCGCACCCATTGCGGCGTCACGCGGTGGTGCTTGGGACGACGAGGCAGCACCAACGGCACGGCGATTTCCGTTCCGTCGCTCTTCACCTTCTTCGGCTTCGTCACGAGCCTTGCGTGCGACTTGTCGCCGGCGGGCGACTCCGGATCCTTCGGCAGGCGGGCGGCCAGCTCCTCGGCCACGCGCTCCTCCACCAATCGCTGGATCTCGGCTCGCTCCGCCACGACGCGCTCCTGCGCGGCGCGCGTCTGCTGCTCGAGTGCCGCGCTCTGGGCCGCGAAGGCGCGCTCGACTTCGTCCGCCCACCGCCGGTGTTCGTCACGCTCGCGCTCGAGCAGCTCGCGATCCTGGTGATGCTCCGCGCGCTCGCGTGCCAGCATCGCGCGTTCGCGCTCGAGCACTTCGCGCTGCTTCTGCAACTCCGCCAGAATCCCTTCGCGCTCCTTTGCGAAGGCTTCGCGCTCGAGCTGGAAGAGTCTCGCCTGCTCGGCCGCGGCGTGCTCGGTGGCCGCGCGTTCCCCTTCGATCTTCTCGCGCGCAATCCGCTCCTCCTCCAGGAGCTTGCGCGTCGTCTCGGCGCACTCGGTCTCCCCGCGCTTGAGCGCCTCCGCCATTGCGACGGTGGCGATGTACTCGGAGACATCGGGTGTGCTCTCGTTCGAATCGGGATGCAGCAGCTGGTCGGTCTGCTGGATCAACCGATCAGGCAGACCAGGACGCAGCTCGCCGAGCGGAAGCTGATCGCGCTCGGGATCGGCGACACTGCGGGTGAGCATCGCGCGCGCGAGCGTCGCGATGGTCCGCGCGTCGTCCTCTGCACCCGGCATGTCGGCCAGCGGCAGCGGGCGCAGCACGAAGCTGAGCATCACGCGATCGTTTCCCGGCAGGACGAAAATGCTCGACGGATCCACGTGACGATGCACGATCTTCATCTCGCGAGCCCACTCGAGCGCGCCATTGATGTCGCGCAGGACCATCGCGACGCGTGGACACGAGAACTCCTCGTTCCTGCGAATCAACATCTCTTCCAGCGTCGGATGCCGGACCCGGTCGGTGACGAGCGCGAGCGTGTCATTCGCCAGCCAGCGCGACTCGTGAAGCGCCACGAGGTTGGGGTGCGACGATTCCGACAGCCGGTTGGCATCCGAGGCGAGATGGTTCAGTGCGTTTCCTTCGTCTCCCTCGGGTTGCCGAAACACCGAGACGAGCACGTCGGCACCGGTGTCTTTTCTACGTGCGATGTACGAACGGATGCCGCGCCGGCCGGCAAGCTCTCCGATGATCTCGTATCGATCGGCGAGGGCGTCGAGACTGACGGTATCCGGTGTTTGCGTGCTGGTCATGCGCTGCGACACTCCTGGGCGGGTGCAGTACCGACCAGTTCGCAGTGCGTGAAGCGTGCCGCTGTCGCGAGCTAGCGCTCGCCCGCCACACCGGCGCCCGGAGCCGCGGCGCGCTGGCCGGTGAAGCCGCGTTTTCGCATGAGCGCGTCGATCTCCGGATCACGGCCCCTGAAGCCGCGATAGGCTTCAACAGGATCCCGGGTGTTGCCGAGCGAAAGCAGCTGGTGGAGGCGAGCGGCGACGGACTCATCGAATACATCGCCGGCCTCGGTGAACGCTCCGAACGCATCGGCCGTGATGACGTCGCTCCACAGATAGCTGTAGTAGCCCGCTGAATAGCTGTCGCTCGAGAACACGTGGAGAAACTGCGGCGTGCGATGCCGCATCACGACCTCGCGCGGCATGCCGAGCTCCGCGAGCGTGCCCTGCTCGAACTCCACCGGATCGATCGGCGTGTCGCCAGCGAGATGCAGCCGCATGTCGACGAGCGCCGCGGCCAGGTACTCGGTGGTCGAGAAGCCCTCGTTGAACGTCGCCGTGCGCTCGATGCGCTGGACCAGTTCCCGGGGAATGGCCTCACCCGTCCGATAGTGGCGCGCAAACCGTTCGAGGACCTCTGGCGTCGCCAGCCAGTGCTCGAGCAGCTGCGACGGAAACTCCACGTAATCGCGCGGCACAGCGGTGCCGGAGAGCGACGGATACCGCACGTCCGACGCGAGGCCATGAACGGCGTGGCCGAACTCGTGAAACAGGGTGGTCGCATCGTCCCATGACACCAGCACGCACTCCCCGGATTTTCCCTTCACGAAGTTCGAGTTGTTCGAGACGATCGTCGTGATCCGTTTCTCGAACTGTTCCTGGGACCGATACGCATCCATCCACGCGCCCGAGCGCTTGCCAGCGCGCGCGTACGGATCGAAGTACCAGAGGCCGAGGTGCGCACCGCTGCGGCGATCGCGCACCTGAAACACGCTGACGTCGGGATGGTAGACCGGAACATCGGTCACCGGGGTGAACTCGAAACCGAACAACTCCCCGGCCACCCAGAACATGCCATCGCGCAGACGGTCGAGCTGCAGGTACGGCTTGATTTCGTTCTCATCGAGATCGTACCTGGCGCGCCGCACCTTCTCGGCGTAATAGCGGTAATCCCAGGGCTCGATGGTGACGCCGGGTTCTTCCTGGTCGGCGATGGACTGCATGTCGGCAACTTCCTCGCGCACGCGCGCGATCGCGGGCTTCCACACTGCTTCCATCAGCTCGATGGCGCGCTCGGGCGTCTTTGCCATCGTGTTCTCCAGACGCCAGTGCGCGTGCGTCGCGTAGCCGAGCAGCTCCGCACGCTCAGCGCGCAACAGGAGCACCTCGCGAATGATCGCCTTGTTGTCGTGTTCGGCGCCATGGTCGCCGCGATCGACGAAGAGCCGCCACGCCCGCTCGCGGAGATCGCGTCGCGGTGAAAACGTGAGGAAGGGTTCCACGGCGGAACGCGTATTGGCGACCACCCACTTCCCCGCGAAACCGCGCTGCGCGGCCGCCGCCGACGCGGCCTCGCGGACGAACGCGGGGAGGCCGTCGAGATCCGCCTCGCGCTCGAGGAGCAGAAAGAGGTTGGTTTCGTCGGAGAGAATGTTCTGTGTGAAGCGCGTGAACAGTTCGGCAAGTCGCTCGTTGATCCCGGCAACGCGTCGCTTCGCGGCATCACTGAGCCGCGCGCCAGCGCGCACGAACGTCGTGTAATACAGCCAGGTCAGGCGCTGCTGCTCCGCATCGAGCGACGCGCGCGCGGCGTACACCGCTTCGACGCGCCGAAAGAGCGCGGCATTCTGCATGATGCGATCGGAGAACGCCGCAACCTTCGGCGCCATCTTTCGCTCGACGGCCTGGAAATCGGAGTCGCTCATGGTTCCGCTCCAGACGTTGTACAACGCGAACACGCGCGATGCCGCCCGCCCTGCGCGTTCCTGCGCCGCGATCGTGTTCTCGAAGGTTGGCGGCTCGGAATTGCCGGCGATGACGTCGATCTCGGCGAGGTTCTCGCCCATCGCGGCCTCGAGGGCGGGCTCGAAGTGCGCGACGCGGATCTCATCGAACGGTGGAACACCACCGTAGGGTCCGCGCCAATCGCGCAGGAGTGGATTCGTGGGGGGGCTGATGGCTCTTTTCGCGGTAGGATGTTACGGCCAACCCGTCAAACTAGACGGAGTCAGCGTCCGCTGTCACCCTGTCGGCTGCCACGTCCTGCGACGTCTCGCCGAGTCAGGGAACGCGCTTCCAACCGCTGTTGGTGCGCTGATACAGGAACCACTCGGCGGGCGGATCCTTGCGTTGCGCGCACGCTCGCGTGTCACAAATGCCGATGGAAAGCCGGTTCACACCGAGCTCGATGGCCTGGCCGCCCAGCGCTTGCGCTGCGCGGTCTGCCTGAGCGATGCGCGCGGAACGGTCGCCCGCGGGGATCTTCGTGGAGTACACGAAATCGAGGCGCCTGCCCGGGCGTGACATGGCTGGCCCTGGCTCGTGCATCAGCCGCGAAAGGAGCTGTACTGTCTCTCCGGGTGCGACCTCGAATGGCTTATCGACGTTCGGATACGCCGCCGCGGGCCCCTGGGCGTGGACTGGTGCGCTCAGTACGGTCATGCCCCAGAGGAGGAGACAAACGCCGCGGATCATGCCTCATGGTGGATGCATAATTCGTGCAGCGGGCCCAGCTCCGCTCGCAACCGCATCGCTACTTTCCGTGGGCGAACCCTCCATCGAACGACCGAGGCATGCATCACCCCCAGCGCCGCACGGAACGCCGCAAGCACAAGCTCACGCGAGCCGCGTTCTACGCGCATCTCTGGCTCGGCATCGTTTTTACGGTCATCCTCACGGCGATCTCGATCACGGGAATTCTCCTGAACCACAAGCGCGGCCTCGGCCTGATGCCCGATGTGCCACACGCGCCCACCGCGCCGTTCGCCGAGGCCTTGCCGCTCTCGCGGCTCGCCGCGATCGCGCTCGCCGCGGTACCGCCGGGTGATTCCGCGAATGTCGCGTTCGTGGATCGCATGGATGTTCGTCCCGGCGATGGGTTCGTGAAAGTGCGGCTTCGGGACGCATCATCCACCGAGGTCACCGTCGACATTTCCAGCGGGCGGATCCTGCACATCGGTCCGCGCGGCGACTCCTTCCTCGAAAGGCTGCACTCCGGTGAAATTCTCGGCGGACGCGGCGTGTTGCTGAGCGACGCGGGCGCCATCGCGTTGGTGATCACGCTCGTGACCGGAGTCTGGCTCTGGCTCATGCCGAGGCTGCGGCGCGGACCGGACCGTCCCGGAGGACCTGCATGAGCATCGGCGTGGTCGCCCTCCTCGTCGGTCTTTTCGTGATCCCGCTCATCATCCTTGGCCTCGGCCATCGACTGCGAAGGCGCTCGCCGACGCAACGCAGGGTGTTCTGGGGCGCTCTCGTCGGGTATCTCGTCGCCGCGCTCGCTGCGATGTGGGTTGGCATGGTCCCGGCTGCGGAATGGTCCAACAGCGACACCGTGCGCGGCTTGCTGGGCTTTTGGGGGTTGCTCGTGGGCCCGCTCATCGGAGCGGCCGCCGCCGTCGCTTCAAAGCGGCGAGGCGATCCCTGAAGCGTGCTCTGCCGGCCGCGATTCGGCTGGATAAGGGTATCTCCATCAATGCGTGTTCTTCCTCGGTACGGGACCGGTGGCCGCAGTCGTCAGGCCGTGTGCACGTGCACGGAGAGCTCACGAATCGTCTGAGGGGGCGTTCGTAGCCGCTGCGGTCCACCTCCCGGTCTCCCCTTCCCCGCCTGCCCCTCCCCTCGGCTCGCCGGCTCCGCAACTTTCAGCTGTGAGCGAGCGCGGCCCCTTCGCCCAGTTTCTGCGCGACGTCTTCAATGCCGGCGCGGCCGCGAGAGACGTCATCACGAGTCGCGTTCCCCGCGCACCTCTGGGGCTCGTCCTCTACGATGGCTTCGGCGCACGCGGCAGGATACTCGTGCACGGACGCGCGCTCCGCGACGAGCAGCTGGCGACGCCAAATCCCGACGATCCTCGCTGGCGCAACGTCGTGGCCACAGTGCGCCGCGCCGACGCGGATCCGATCAGTCACGCCGCCGTGCGCGTTCAGGCGGGAGCGACCACCCATGACTTCGTCACGGATGACGAAGGATTCTTTCACGGCTGGATGGCCGCGACGGAGTTGCAGGCGAGCGGCGACTGGGCCTTGATCACGGGCGAGCTGCTCACTCCGCGGCCGACAGCGGGCGCCGTGCGCGCGGAGGCACGAGTTCTCTACCCGGCGACTGATCCGGGGCTTCTCGTACTCAGTGACATCGACGACACGGTTCTGCAATCACGCGCCACGAATCTCCTCGCCGCACTTCGGATGGTGCTGCTCGAGAACGCGCATACGCGCCTCCCCTTCCCCGGTGTCGCGGCCTTCTATCGAGCGCTGCGAGCCGGCGCCACCGGCCGCGAAAAGAATCCGACCTTCTACGTCTCGAGCAGCCCGTGGAACCTGTACGACGTGATCAGGCGCTTCCTCGAGGTGCAGGACATCCCGCACGGACCGCTGATGCTGCGCGATGTCGACATCGGTCTCAGCGCGCTGTCCGGGCGCGGACACCACTCGCACAAGCGCGAGATGATCCGGCACGTGCTCACGGCGTATCCCACCTCACCCGCAGTGCTGATCGGTGACAGCGGGCAGCAGGACCCCGAGATCTATCGCGATGTCGTCGAGGAATTCAGTGGCCGTATACGCGCGGTGTACATTCGCGACGTCAGTGGCCAGCCGGACCGATCGCGCGCCATTCAGCAACTCGCGGATGAGGTGCTGCAGGCGGGATCGACGCTACTTCTCACTCCGGACACCCTTGCCGCTGCAAGCCATGCGGTCGAGCTGGGACTGATCAGCGCGGACGCGTTGGCGAAGATCGGCGAAGAGAAAAAAACCGACGCGAGAGAATGAGGTTTGAGAGGCTGGTCCACTCAAACCGCCAAACCGCTCAGACCTGTCAAACGTTTTCCTGCCAGATCACTGTCCGGTCGATGCTGCCGATCGTCGTTCTGCCCGTCAGCGCCATCGCCTGCGTCAGCTCGCGACGCAGGATCTCGATGACCGCCGCGGCGCCGGCCGCTCCGCCGACGGCGAGACCGTAGATGTACGGCCGCCCGATCAGCACCGCCGTCGCGCCCAGCGCCAGCGCCTTGAGCACATCCGTCCCGCGGCGAATGCCTCCGTCAATCAGTACGGGCACACGACCGGCCACACGACCGGCGATGCGGGGCAGTGCGTCGATCGTCGGCGGTACCGTGTCGAGATTCCTGCCACCGTGGTTCGACACGATGATGGCCGCGGCTCCCGCCTCGATCGCCTGCTCGGCGTCGTCAGGATGGAGAATCCCCTTCAGGACGAGCGGAATCGGCGCTGCTTCCCGGATCCAGGCGATGTCGTCCCATGTACAGGGGTTGTCTCCAGGCTCCACCGTCCGATAGGGAAGCTCCGGGAACTCGAACCCCGATCGCGTCTGCCGATCGCGCGCGCCGGATGTCGGCGTATCGATGGTGAGACAGAGCGCGGAAAATCCCAGCGTCGCGATGCGCGCGGCGAGCTCACGTGTGGCGGCACGCTCCTGCAGATAGAGCTGAAACCAGAGCGGCTGCGGACCCACCTCGAGGATCTCCTCGATCGGCCGGGATGTGTAGCTGCTCAGCACCATCCCGGCTTTCGTTTCGCGCGCGGCATCGGCGGTCGCGACCTCGCCGTCCGGATGCGCCAGTGACTGTGCCGCCACGGGCGCGAGCAGAATGGGGTGCGCCAGCTCGTGACCGAGGAGCGTGGTGCGCGTATCCACGGCGCGGACGTCACGCCCGACGCGTGGGCTCAGCTTGATTCTGGCAAAGGCTTCCCGATTCCATCGCAGCGTGCATTCGTCCGCGGCACCACTGTGGATGTACTCCCATGCCGCCGGGCTGATCGTTCCACGCGCTTCGCGCTCGTAGTCGTCGAGCGTGACGAGCCGCGTCATCCCACGAGCCTCGAGACCGAGAGCGTCACGAAGAACCCGTAGAAGAGCACCATCGCGACGAGCACGGCGCGTCGGGCGAACGAGGGCCGGAGCGCGGGCGGCAGGAGGCGCGTGTTGATGTACAACAGGTGAATCGGCGCGATCACGAACACCGCGCCGGCGACGTTGGCTCCGATCTGCAGCAGCACGATGGGCGTGGCGAGACGCAGAGCGATCATTCCCCAGACGGCGATCGCGACAAGGACGGTGTAGTACACCGCGCGAACGTCACCGCCCCTCCACGTGCGCACACGGGGGCTTCCGGTCCAGAGCATGTCCGTGATGCTGCGTGTCATCGCTTCCAGCTGGTCGAGCTGCGTCTTCAGCAGCAGCCAGGCTCCGAGGAAGGCGATGACGCCCGCGAGCACCGGTCCAGCCACCTGTCCCACGCTCTGCGCCAGCGCGGCGGCGATGCCAAGACCGCGAATGTCCTCGCCGCGCGGGAGAAAGTGCACGTACAACAGTGCGGGGAGCAGGATGCCAAGAAGCGCGCCGCCGAAGAAGACTCCCCACTGATCAGCCCGCACGATGCGCCACCAGCCGCGCCACCGCTGCAGCGCATCCGGCGTCGCCTCGAACGTGTATCCGCTGTGTGCGAGATGGACTCGTTTCCCGCCAACCGCGGCCGGGATGTACCCCGTACGCTCCGACATCCCGTATCCCTTGTCGCGCGCCCAGTTCGCGAGGGTGATGTTGGCGACGCCACCGCCGCCTGCGTACCCGATCAGCGCGCCGAGCAGGATGAAATCGACGCCCTCGGGAATCAGGTCGAACCGTGCATTCGCGGTGTCATATCCCGAGAAGCCGGCGATCGCGGCCAACCAGGTTTCGCCGGGGACGAAGATCGCGGCGAGCACCAGGAAGCTCCCGAGAATGCAGACGACGAGCAGCCAGTTGAGCAGTTCGAGCGTGCGCTCGATGCGCCGGCCGAACAGCAGCACGAGGACGCAGAGAAGAAACGACGCGCAGCCGATCCAGTACACGACCGCGGCATCCGCGGGCCCGGCCAGCTGCTTCGCGAACAGGAAGTAGATTGCGCCGGCCGCGGTCGCGGCCCACGCGGGCCATCCCGTCTGCAGGAAATACAGCAGTGCATAGAACACAGCCCATCCCCGCGCCGAGGGACGCGTCCGCATGAATCCCGTGAACACCGGCTCCCCCGTCGCCATGGTGTAGCGCATCAGCTCCAGATTGAACACCGTCTGGAAGAGGATGGCCACGGCCGTCGCCCACAGGAGCGACATGCCATGACGCACGAAGGCCGCGGGACCGAGCAGGAACTCGCCGCTGCCGATCGACAGGCCCAGCACGATGACGCCCGGGCCGACGACGCCGAGCCACTGGAGGCCGCGGGGCATTGGCGGCCGTGGCAGCTCGGCGGATTTCCAGGGCTCGAGCCCCGATCGACTTTCCGGCGCGTCGTGTGTCAGAGGCGCGAGCGGGGCTGGGCGTGTGGTGGTCGTCATGGCCCGGGTACCTTGTGCCAACGACGGTCGTGCGTCAACAATTCTGCGCGTGCCAGAATCAGGTTCATCCAGGGGCGGATCCAAAGGACGAAAGCATCGCGGCCATCCCCGCGCGGTTCACGCGTCTTCGCCGGCCGCGCATGGAGGACAGCGCCCCGCCAAGAAGAAGCGCGGTGGTTCCGGCCGTCGTCGCGGCTCCGGCGGCGGGAGAGGGGGGGGCGCTGCGGGTCATCGGCAGTCGAAGCTGACCTCGCATCCGACCAGCAGAAATGCGCTCATGGAAACGCGCGCATGGCTGCTCCGGCGTCACGGGCCGACGTGCGCGTATTGTGGCCGTAGCTTCACCGCGCGAGAGATGACCATGGATCACGTGGCGCCGCGTCGTGGCCAGACCGCTTACGACCGGCGCGACAACCTCGTCCTTGCCTGCAAGGCATGCAACGCCGCCAAGCGCGACCTGGCTCCGCTGGCGTTCCTGCTCGGTCTCCGCAGTCGCGCAATCAATCTCGTGCGCTACGGCGCCCACCTGTCGGCGGGTCTCGTCGAGCTGGCGCGCTCCCTGCTGCCCGAAGGACACAAGGATACCGACAGCGAGCGATCCACGAGACGCCAACGTGTCCGGTGGAACGAAGAGATCAGCGACGAAGACTCGCCCTACAAGGTGTGACGGATTGGAAGATTGAAGGACTGGTGGAAACGTTCACACTTCAAACCTTCAAACCTTCTTCGGCTGTTTTTCCGCAGGATAGTGCGCGACCGACGCCGGCACTGCCGTTGTGCTCTCGACCCGGCGCGCGGCACCCTGCAGCACTGACTGGACATCGATGCCGAAGGCCGATCCGAGCCCTTCGAGCGTCCTGAATGCCGCGTTGACGCGCTGGTTCGCCGCATTGCCGACGCCGTCGCCAGACCCGCCGTCCATCACGACCAGCCGATCGATCTCGATTCCCTTCACCGCGTCCACCGCGGTTCCCAGCAGCTGCGGCAGCTTCTCCGCCATGAAGACCCGGAAGCCTTCCTCGCCGCCGTTCGCGATCTGTGCGTAGAGGAGGCGGAGCACTTCCACCTGCGCTTTGCCGTTCTCGAGGATCGGTGCGGCCTCCGCGCGCGCCCGTTGTTCCGCCGCGAGCCGCTCGGCCTCGGCGGGTTCGACCACGTCTGCCTGGAGGCGCTTCTTCTGAAGCTCGATGCGCTGCGTCTCGAGGTTCTGCTGCGCTTCCACCTCGGCGCGCTGGGCCTCGACTTTGGCGACGCGCTCGACCGTTTCAGCGTCCTTGTTCAACTCTGCCTGCTTCACGCGCAGCTCGTTGCGCGCCGTCGCCACCGCGATCTCCGCCTCCGCGCGCGCCACTTCGGCGACGCGCATGGCCTCGGCCTGACGCTGCTTGGTCTCGGCTTCGTTCTGCGCTTCCGCGATCTGCGCAGACTTGAGCACCTGCGCGGTCTTCGCGCGACCGACCGCCGCGAGGTACCCCACTTCGTCGGTCACGTTCTGGATCTTCAACGTGTCCAGCTGAAGCCCGAGCTTCTGAAGGTCCTGATCGGCTTCATCGAGGAGCTGCGCGGCGAACTTGAGACGGTCCTCGTTCACCTCTTCCGGCGTCAGCGTCGCGAGCACGCCGCGCAGGTTGGCGGACAGTGTTTCCTTCGCAAGATCCTCGATCTCCTCGATGGGCTTCCCCAGCAATCGTTCGACACCGTTGTTGAAGGTCGCCTCGGGCTCGGAAGCCACCTTGATGTTGCCGACCGCCTGCACCGAGAGCGGGATACCGCCCTTGGAGAACGCGTTCTGGACGTTGAGCTCTATCGGGATGGTCGCGAGGGGCACATATGAGACTTCTTCGATGATCGGGATGCGCAGCGTCCGGCCGCCGATCACCGTGCGATATCCCACGCCGCGCCCGTCGGCGAGCTGGCGGCTGCGTCCCGTGATCACCGCCGCGCTGTTCGGCGGCACGATCACGATGAGCGACTTGATCGTCGCCAGCAGCGCGATGAGGGCGGCGATGACGACGCCGGCGGCGATGAGTGTACCCATGTATGCATCCATGACAACGCTCCTACAATTGGTTGACTGAGGCGAGCTCGCGCACCGCGGGATCGTCCACGGGCGCCACGACGGCGGTCCCGCGGGCCATCTCGATGATGATCACTTCCTTCCAGGCCGCAGGTGGCTCGCTGCCCGCGGTCCTGTCGTACGGTTGTGCCAGCAGTTCGAACGTTCGATCCCCACGCCGCACCAGCACCTTTCCGACCCGCCCCGGGCCGATCGGAAGCGTCACCACCGCGGACAAACCGATGAAGCTCTCGTCGCCGCTTCGATAGCCCGACTCGGTTTTCCGCAGGTACGCGAAGGCGGCCGACACCGCGGCACCGATGCCGACGCCGGCGGCGACCGAGATGCCGAGAATCAGGGGCATCGTCGCGGGCGGCCACGTCAGCGTCAGGATGGTACCAATGCCGCCAAAGACGAAGAGGAAGTAGATGGCCGTGCGTATCGACAGCCATTGAGCGGGGCTGTGCGCGCCGTCGTGGCCGAGATCCGAGTCGGAGTGCTCCGAGCCGCCGAAGAGGGAGAACAGCAGCAGCGCTCCCCCGACGATCAGCGCAAACAGATAGAGGGAGAACATGAGGGTACTGGAACGTACTCCGCGGACCACCGCGCCGCACCTGCGCCGTAGTGCCTGGTGCTTAGTGCGTAGAAGTACCAAGCACTAAGCACTACGCACTAAGCACTATCCACTACCACGGAATCTCCGGCGCGCGGTGATAGTTGATGCCGAGGTAGTTCCAGCGCGGCGCGTGCGCCGCGAGGCGGCGGCGGAAGCTCTCCCAGTTGCGCGCGCTCTGCGCGGTCCAGCCGACCTCGGCAACGGATGGAAGGCGCGGCATGGCGAGGAACTGCACCGCGGTGATGTTGCGCAGCGTCTCGCTCCACATCGGTGCCTCGACGCCGAGGATGAGTGATTCGGGGACGTTGGGATTGTAGGTGGCCGGATCCCAGTCGTATGTCGTTCGCACGTCGATGAGGGCGGCCCACCGCAGGCCCAGCTCCGTGGTCGCGTCGTACTTCATGTCGATATACAGTCGCTTCGACGGCGACATGACCATGCGACCGCCATGCGTCAGGGAGAGCGTGTCGCCGATCCACTGCTGCACGACGGTACTCGAATCGAGGTGCGCCTTGCGAATCTCTTCCCAGCCGACCATGCGTTTGCCGTGCTTGTGCACGATCGTCTGCACCCGCTCGACGAAAGCAGCGTATTGCTCGTGCGTCAGAGCCTCCACTTCGTCGCCGCCCATGTGGAAGTACGGACCCGGCGTCATCGCGGCGATCTCGCGAACGATGTCGTCGATCAGTGCGTAGGTCTCCTCCTTCTCGACGCAGAAAGCGCTGAATCCGACCTCGGTGCCAGTGTAGATCGCCGGTGGACGCTTTCCGCAGCTCAGCTCCGGGAACGCCACGAGCGCCGCGTTGGTATGTCCCGGCATGTCGATCTCGGGGACGATCATGATGAAGCGATCCTGCGCGTAGCGGACGATGTCCGCGTATTCCTCCTGCGTGTAGAAGCCGCCGCGTCCCCCACCGACTTCGCTCGGGCCTCCGACGGCCGCGAGCTGCGGCCGCGACTTGATCTCGACGCGCCATCCCTGGTCGTCGCTGAGGTGCAGGTGAAGCACGTTCATCTTGTAGAGCGCCAGGATGTCGATGTACTGCTTGACCTCGTCGACGGTGAAGAAATGGCGCGACACATCGAGCATCGCGCCGCGCCAGGCAAACCGCGGCGCGTCACTGATCGTCACGGAAGGCACCACCCAGCGCGCACTCGGGCCACGAACATGCACGTGCGATTCGACGTTCGCGGGGAACAGCTGTCGCAGCGTCTGGATGCCGCGAAACACGCCCGCGGGATCGGCCGCGGTGATCTCCGCCCGCTCCGGCCGCACCGTCAACTGATACGCGTCGACGCTTCCCATTCCCGTGCTCGCCAGGCGAAGGAGAATGCCTCCCGCTGCCGGATCGTTCCCCATCACGACGGGAAGGGCGAACCCGGTCGAGGGGCGCAGGACCGCGGCGAGCAGCTCCGCAACCCGCGTGAGCGCCGGATTGTCGCTTCCGACCGAGATTACGGCGCTATCCCTGAGCGTGAACGGCGCCCCACCGGTGACGGTCATCGATGAGGGCGACGGTACGAGGCGCTGCGAGGGCACCGGATCCGGAACGACTGGGCCGGGCCCAGTCGCTGGACGACTCGAGCGACACGCGGTGAGCGTCAGGCTGGCGAGCGCGACGAGACCGGTCAGCCTCGAAGCGCGGAGGGCGCGGGGAATGAGTGTGGTCATCGGCAGAAGTTACGCGTTCAGGGCGTCAGCGGTACCGGACGCGAGGGGTGTGAACCTTGCACCCGCGAACCGCGGACATCGACCCCTCGATCATGCGTCATTCGGACAAGCACTCGACCGCGACGACAGAACGCCGTATCAGCGAACAGCGTCCTTCGCTCGGTGGCGTCGCCGTCAGGGAACACGACATCGAAGAGACCCGGGCCATTCGCTTCATCGCGATGTTGTTTCGCGGGATGGCGATACTGCTGCTGATGCTCATGGCCGCTCAGGTGGTGTTCGGCCTCATGAGCACGGTGCCGCTCTCGCCGGGCGTGCTGTTCGCCGACGCGGTGCGGCTCATCATCCTCGCCGGACTGCTCTGGGCGGCGGGCGAGTTGGCCGTGCTCTGGGTCAAGTCACACTATGACATCCGGGCGCAGCGCATTCTGACGTCGCGGATCGCGTATCTGCTGCAGCAGGAGGTCGCCGACCGTCACGAACGTGACGCGTAGCATCGATCTGGCCGCGCGCTGTACGGCGCTGCTGATCGTGGCGTCTCTGCTCACCGGCGCCCAGGGCGGCAATCCGATTGCCGGGCGCCGCTTGTATGTCGATCCGAATTCGACGGCCCGTCGCCAGGCGGAGGCCCTGCGCCGGTCGCGGCCGCAGGACGCCGCGCTCGTCGAACAGATTGCACGGCAACCAACCGCCCGGTGGCTCGGCGACTGGGTGGGCGACATCGGTCGCGAAGTCAACGCCGCCGTCACCACGATTACCGGCACGAACGCGCTTCCGGTCTTCGTCGCGTACAACATTCCCGGGCGGGATTGCGGCTCGTACTCGGCTGGTGGCGCGCGCGGCAGCGATGCGTACCGGCGGTGGATCCGGTCCTTCGCCGCGGGCATTCGCGGCCGCAACGCACTGGTCATCCTCGAGCCGGACGCGCTGCCAGGCATGGACTGCCTCGATGCGCAGGGACAGAGGGATCGGCTGGCCCTCATGCGCGAGGCTGTCCAGGCGCTCAAATCGCAACGCGCGTACGTGTACATCGACGCGGGGCACGCGCGCTGGCAACCGGCGGAGGTGATGGCCGATCGGCTGAAGCAGGCAGGGATCGGAATGGCCGATGGCTTCTCGCTCAACGTTTCGAACTATCTGTCCAACTCGCTCAACATCGCGTACGGCGAGCGACTTTCCCGGCTCGTCGGAGGCAAGCACTTCCTCATCGACACGAGCCGGAATGGCATCGGCACGGAGACCGAGTGGTGCAATCCCCGCGGGCAGGCGCTGGGCATGGTTCCGACGACGCGGACCGGGCATCCGCTGATCGACGCGTTTCTCTGGGTGAAACAGCCCGGCGAGTCCGATGGCACCTGCAACGGCGGCCCCCGCGCCGGCAACTGGTGGAACGAGATCGCGGTTGAGCTGAGCCGGGCCGCGACGACGATCGCGCGGACGATCGGCGGCTGACGCTACCCGTAGCTTCTCACTCGGCGACGTACCGCCACGGCTCCGACGGCCACGCGCGCTTCCACACCGTGAAGAACGGCACTTCCTGCGTGGTGCCGCCCGCCGGAGTGATGCGAATGGTGCCGATGCTGACGCCGAGGTCCCCGGTTTTCGCGACGATGACTTCCGTGGGCGCCCACTCGACCTTCGTACTGGGGGACAGCCCAGCGGACACCGACGCCGCGATCGCGGCCGGCCCGCGCACGAAAGCAGCGCTGCTCCGTCCGCCCGTGTTCACGGCGTCGGCGGCGCCCCACTTCGCAAATGCCGGCCCCAGTCCCATCGACTGGGCATCACGCGAGAACGCATGCTCCGCCAGGCTGAGCTCCTCCGCAAAACGCTCGACCACCGACGTGTCGGCAACGGGAAGCGCCCGCGTCGCGATGGACAGGGGTTGCTGCGCCACCGATACCTCGCCCGGGGGGCGCGGGACCCGCTTGTATGCCGCGATCCGCCAGCCACCCTGCGTGCGCACCCAGTACGCGACGTACTTCGCCGGCTGTTCCAGCCCGTCGGCACGGGTGACCGTCATGTAGCCGTAGCTAAAGCCATGGTTGCCGCCAGACGACGTTCCGCCGCCGATCGGCGTCCAGCTGACCTTCGCGCCGATGTTCCACGTGCTCGCTTTCATGGCGGCGACCGCCGAGTCGCGTCCGTGAATGTGTCCGCCCGGAGCCTGCACGATCACGTTGGCCAGAAACATCCGCGACAGGGCGCTGACGAGATCCGTTCCGGCGGCCGCGGCGGCGAAGGCCCGGTCCGCCGCGATGAGCTGCTCGGCGGCGAGCTTCGTGTCCACGACCTCTGCACGTGTGCCCTCCGGCATATCCATCGGCAGGCTGCGCCGGCTCGTGATCTCCCATGCGCTGTCGTGCCGGGTCATGAAGAACTCGATTTCGCTGGCGGCGCCGTAGCTGCGGGGCGTGTATCGCACGTAGACGAGCGCTGAATCGGTGCCGCCCGCGCCGACACCGTACGCGGGCGATATCCGGAGGATGCCGCCGTCCCGTCCCTCGCACTGCGAGTTCGCCTCCGTGAGCGGACAGACGCGCCGAAGCCCAGAGCCCTGGGCGATGGCGATCGCGCGATCGTAGTCCGGCTCCACCGCGCTGTCCGCGAGAACCGTGCGCTCATGCGCCAGCGGACGCGGATCGATCCATCGTGCCTGCGCCATCAGCGGACGGTAGAAAACGCGAATGACTTCGGTCGCGATGGCGACCTGTGTTTCGTCGGAGAGGAGCGAGGCGGCTTGCGCCGTGCCGCGCAGGTTGGCCGGCTTGTCCAGACGTCGCGGATGCTCGGGAATGGGCCGCAGGGTGTCGCGCGTCAGCGCGGTCTGGATGCACGAGACCGCGGAAATCAGCAGGAGGAACGGAAGGAGTGAACGCATGCAGGTTAGGCCGGAGGTCTGAGTGACCAGTACAGGAGAATGGACACGCCAGCACCCAGTACCCCCAACCAGAGGAGATGCTTCGCCGAGGTCCGTTTTCCGCGTGCGAACTGAACTCCCGCCGCCAGGAGAACGATCGCGGTCAGGAGATACAGCGCTTCCAGGAGATTGACCACGGTCCGTCGCTCGTGGAGGTTTGGTGTTCGCGATGTGAGTTCCTGTCCCTCGTGCATGATATGCCGGACACGCTGACGTGGTAAAGGCGCGGAAGGAAGAACCGGCGGAGACGCTGTCGATCGACGGCCGAGAGGTGCGCATCACGCACCCCGAGAAGGAATATTTCTCGCGCGAGGTCAGGCTCACCAAGCTCGACATCGTGCGGTACTACCTGTCGGTCGCCGCGGGAGCGATCGCGGGGATTCGAGACCGTCCCGTGGTGCTCAAGCGCTTCGTCGATGGCGCGGAGGGCCAGCCCTTCTATCAGAAGCGCTCGCCGACGACACGGCCCGCCTGGCTGCGAACGGTCACGCTCTCGTTTCCCTCCGGGAGAACAGCGGAGGAGATCGTGGTCGACGACGCCGCCGGGCTCGCGTGGATCGTCAATCTCGGTTGCATCGAGCTCCATCCGCACGCGG
>JBOHTL010000350.1:0-5059 GCA_050733735.1 Gemmatimonadaceae bacterium | reverse complement strand
GCTGATCGTCGGCCAGGACGACATCATCAACCAGGTGCTGCTCACGCTGTTTGTCGGCGGCAACAGCCTGATCGTGGGCGTGCCCGGTCTCGCAAAGACGCTGCTGATCAACACCGTGTCGAAGGTGCTCGATCTCAGGTTCTCGCGCATCCAGTTCACGCCGGACCTGATGCCGAGCGACATCACCGGCACGGAGATCATCCAGGAGGATCCGAAGACCGGGCAGCGACGGATGCAGTTCGTCCCCGGACCGATCTTCGCGAACGTCGTGCTTGCCGACGAGATCAACCGCACGCCACCGAAGACCCAGGCCGCGCTCCTCGAAGCGATGCAGGAGCATCGCGTCACGGTGCAGGGTGTCACGTACGATCTCAAGGAGCCCTTTTTCGTCTTCGCGACGCAGAACCCGATCGAGCTTGAAGGCACCTATCCGCTGCCGGAAGCGCAGGTCGACCGCTTCATGTTCGAGATCGTGATCGACTATCTGACCGAAGATCAGGAAGTCGAGGTCGTGCGCGCGACCACGTCTCTGCAGAAGCACCGTTTCTCGCACGTCGTCACCGGCGACGACATCGTCGCCTTTCAGGAGCTGGTGCGCCGCGTCCCCGCGGCGGAAGCGGTGGCGCGCTACGCCGTGAGCCTCGCCCGCGCGAGCCGCCCCGGGCCTGGATCGCCGGACTTCGTGAAGGAATGGGTGTCCTACGGCGCATCCGTCCGCGCCCCACAGCATCTGCTCCTTGGCGGCAAGGCGCGCGCGCTGATGAAGGGGCGCTTCCACGTGAGCTTCGAGGACGTCCGCGCCCTGGCGCGCCCGGTCCTGCGTCACCGCATCATCCGGAACTTCCACGCGGAGTCGGAGCGGGTCACGACCGACAAGATCATCGATCAGCTCCTGGATCACGTTCCCGTTCCAAAGTCGGGCATGTAATGCGGTTCATGAAACAGCGATCACACGGAGCGAGTCCGCGGAGCACCGGAGAGATCCGTTGACGGGCATCGTGAATCCAGGCGCCAACCTGCTGGATCCGACCGTCCTCGCGCGGATCGGAAGCCTCGAGCTGCGGGCCAAGGTCGTCGTCGAGGGGTTCATTCAAGGCCTGCACCGCGCGCCGAACCTCGGCGCGTCCACGGATTTCGCGGAGCATCGGCCGTACATGCCCGGCGACGACGTGCGGCGAGTCGATTGGCGGCTGTTCGCGCGCACCGATCGCCACTATGTGAAGGAGTTCGAGGCGGACACGAACACCAACTTCATGGTGCTGCTCGACGTGTCCCGCTCCATGTCGTACGGCGGCAAGATGCGCTACGCGTGCACGCTCGCCGCGTGCCTCGCCTATTTCTCCAGTCTGCAGCGCGATCGCGTGGGTCTGGCGACCTTCGCGAACGGGATCGTCGAGTACGTCCCGCCATCCGCCAAGCATCTCCGGCTCGTCCTGCACGCGCTCGACAATGCCGAACGCGCCGTGCCCGACACGCCGTCGCCGGAGCCCGCCCGCTACCGTCAGATCTTTCAGCGGCTGACAGACAGCGTCCGGCGGCGCAGCATGGTGGCGATCATCTCCGATCTCTATGAAGAGCCCGACGACGTCGTGGGTGCGGTGAACACGCTGCGCGGACGCGGCAACGACCTCATGGTCCTTCACGTCCTGGACACGCGCGAGAAGCAGTTTCCCTTCGATCACGCCGGCAATTTCATCGATTTGGAATCCGGCGAGACGATGCCGGTGATTCCCGACTACTTGCGCGACGAATACCAGGTACTCGTACGCTCGCACATCGACACCCTGGCGCGCCGGCTCGGCGGTCACGGCGTGGACTACGGTCAGTTCGACACCAACCAGCCGATGGATCGCGCGCTCTTCAAATTCCTCGGCGCGCGCGTCAAGCTCGATCGGGCGCGGAAGGTGGGCTGATGAATTTCCTCGCGCCCGCCGCGCTGGCCGGTCTCATCGCCATCGCCATCCCGGTGCTCATCCACATGATCCATCGGGAGCGGCGCGAGACGATCGCCTTTCCCTCGCTGATGTTCCTGCGGAAGATCCCGTACCGGTCGGTGCGGCGCCAGAAGCTGCGCCATCTGCTGCTCCTCGCCATGCGCAGCCTCGCCATCGCGATCATCGTCTGGGCGTTCGCGCGGCCATTTCTGGAAGGTCGCGCCGCGGTGAACCCCGCGGCCTCGGGCGGCAAGGAAGTCGTCGTGCTCCTCGACCGCTCGTACAGCATGGCGAACGGCGGCCGCTGGACGCGCGCGCTCAACGCCGCGCGCGCCGTCGCCGGACAGATCGGCGCCGAGGACCGCGTCTCCGTCGTGACCTTCGCCGCCTCGGCGATGCAGATCGTCGCGCCCACGCAGGACGGCGGCGCCGCGCAAAGCGCGCTCGCGAATGTGAAGCCGAGCAGTGAGCCGACGCGGTATGCGTCAGGCCTGCGCGTCGCCGCGCAGGTGCTGGCCGCGTCCGACCTCCCCCGCAAGGAGGTCGTGCTCATCTCCGACTTCCATCGATCGGGATGGTCGCCGAACGACGACGTTCCGATGCCCGAAGGGACGAACGTGCGAACCATCGACGTGGCTCGCGGCGAGAAGGCGGACGTCGCCGTCGGCAGCGTGTCGATCAATCGCACCGAAGCCGGTGAGCGCGTGCACGCCACGGTCACCGCGCGCGCGATGAACCTCGGCGACGAGCCGCGGACCGTCGAAGCGTCGCTCGAGCTCACGGGTCGCGTCGTGGACACGAAGCGCGTCACCATTCCGCCCCGCAGCACCTCGCAGGTCGTCTTCGCATCGGCACCCGTGTCGGCGGTGTCCACGCGTGGCGTGGTTCGCGTCACGCCGGACTCGCAGCCGAGCAACGACGTCTTCTATTTCACTATCGCCGAGGAGTCCGGTGCGTCGGCGCTGGTCATCGAGCCGCCGCGTCCGCGGGGCAACCAGAGTCTTTTCCTGACCCGCGCGCTCGGCGTAGCGGACGATCCACCGGTGCGTGTCGCCACCCGGTCGTCAGACGCGGTGACCGCCACCGACCTGCGCAGTCGGACGCTGATCGTGCTCAATGAGGCCGACCTGCCGACCGGTGCGGCGGGACAGCGTCTTCTCGCGCAGATCCGTAATGGCGCGATGCTGGTCATCGTCCCCGGCGAGCGCGGCACGCTCGGGATCACTCCTCAATGGCAGGCGGTGCTGCCGGCCCGCATCGGCACGGTGGTCGATCGCTCAGCAGGGCGCGCTGGGGCGGCGGGGGGGGCGGGGGGCCGTGGTGGACGCTGGGCATCTGTGGATTTCAGCAATGCGCTGTTCGAGCCCTTCCGCGCGGCACGCGCCGACTTCTCGTCCGTTCGTGTCACCAGCTATCGCGCGCTCGAGCCTGTCCCCGACAGCGCGCAGGTGATCGCGCGACTCGACGACGGCGCTCCGCTGCTGGTGGAGCGTCCGCTCGGCACTGGCCGCATCCTGATCTGGGCGGGCACGCTGGATCCCGCCTGGAACGATCTGCCGTTCCACCCGCTGTGGGTCCCCTTCGCGCACCAGCTCGCGCGTCGTTCGATGTCGGGACGGGAGTCGCGCGACTGGTTCATTGCCCCTCATGCGCTCGATCTCGGATCCGAAGGGGCGGTGACGGTCGAGTCGCCGAGCGGCTCGCGCGTGCGTTTGTCACCCGATTCCCAGCGAAGCGCGGTGGAGCTGCGTGAGCAGGGCTTCTACGAAGTTCGCGGTGGCAGCACGGCCATCGGCGCGGGCAGGCCGATCGCCGTGAACGTCGACCTGGCCGAATCGGACCTGTCGCACATGGATCCCGCCGAGCTCGTCGCCGCGATAACGGATCGAAATGCTCGTGGCGCAACCACGACCGCGGCAGCACCTTTCCTGGGGACCGCCGAAGAACTGGAACGCCGGCAGGCTATCTGGTGGTATCTCCTGCTGGCAGCCTTGCTGCTGCTGGCGGCTGAGACGCTGTTGTCCAATCGGCTCTCGAGGCGGTCCCTCGAGCAGCACGCAACAGGAGTGTCCTGATGCATGGCGCGATCGATTCGAGCGTAGCACAGGTATTTGGCGTCGTCTCACGCGTTCGCAACCGCTGGCGCTGGACGCGCGTGGTGCGCGGCGCCGCGATCGCGCTCGCGGGCGCGGGCATGACCGTGATCGGGTCGGCGCTGCTGCTCGAAGCCACGAACTACAGCCCCGCTGTGGTCATCGGCGCGCGCATCGCGATCGCGCTGGTGATCGTGGGGCTCGGCGGATGGTTCGTGGTCCGGCCGATGCTGCCGCGGCCTCGCGACGAGCAGGTGGCGCTGTACGTCGAGGAGCACGAGCCCACGCTCGAGGGCTCGCTGGTGTCGGCGGTCGAGGTCTCCGGCGCTGGCGAGGGACGCATTGCGTCGTCTGCGATCGCCGAGCGCGTCCGCGGAATGGCCATCGAGCGCACGCGTGCCGTCGGCAACGGCGGTCGGGTCGACGCGCGGGGAACGCGACTCGCCTTCGCGTCGTTCGGTGGCGCGGCCGCGGCGCTGCTCATGGTGCTGACACTCGGTCCCGCGTCGCTCCGATACGGGATGGGGGCCCTGCTTTCGCCCTGGCAGGACCCGGAGTCCGTGAATCCCTTCCGGCTCGACGTGACGCCGGGCGACGCGACGGTCGCGCGCGGCGCGACGGTGGTGATCAGCGCGCTGCCCGTCGGGTTCCAGCCTGGCAGCGCCGAGCTGTGGGCGCGCACCAGCGACACCGCGCAGTGGCGTCGCATCCCGATGACGAGCGATACGACGGCGCAGTTCAGCGCGCGGCTGCTGGATGTCGCAACGGCCACCGAATATCTCGTCGAGACGAATGGCCTTCGGTCGCGAACGTTCACACTGTCCGTCGCCGACCTGCCGTACACGAAGCAGATCGACCTCGAGTACCGCTACCCGGCGTACACGGGAATGCCTGTTCAGCGCGTGGACAGCGCGGGTGACATCGCGGCGATCGCGGGAACCCGGGTGCGCGTGCGCGTGCATCCCACGGTTCCGACGAACAGCGGCCGGCTCGTGGTGGAGAACGGCGATACGCTGGCGCTCACACCAGCGG
>JBOHTL010000349.1:0-2752 GCA_050733735.1 Gemmatimonadaceae bacterium | reverse complement strand
CTGCAGCGCCAGCTCGCCCTGGAAGATGTTCCCTTCGCTCAATCCCGTGACGCGCTCGATGTCCGCGGGGGTGATCACCTGCCGCCCCAGAATCAGCGATTCGATGTTCGGCGCGTGCCGCGCGAGCGTTTTCACGACCGCGTTCCCGAACGCCTCGCGCCTGGCGTCGCTCCAGCCGCCCTTGAGTGCGTACGGCGCGTATTGCACGAAAATGCTCATCACGTGCTGCCCTGGTGGCGCCATCAGCGGATCGATCATCGACGGAATGACGATGTCCATGTACGGCTGCTTCGAGAATTCGCCGTACTTGGCGTCGTCATACGCCCGCTCGAGGTAGTCGATGCTGGGCGAGATCGAGAACGCGCCGCGCAGGGCGCGCATGGCCACGTCGGCTTTCCCCTTGAAGCAGCTGAACTCGGGCAGCCCGCTGAGCGCGAGGTTCACCTTCCCCGAAGAGCCGCGGAACTTGTAGCGGTTCACGGCGTCCACGAGCTCCGTCGGAAGCTGCTTTGGGTCCACCAGGTTCAGAAACGTCTGTCGGGGATCAAGGCTGGAGATCACGATCGGGGCGTGCAGCTCGTCGCCGTTCACGAGCGCCACGCCCGCCGCTCTCTCCTTCTGTATGAGAAGCCGCTCCACGGCCGCGCTGGTGCGGATCTCCGCGCCGAACGCGCGCGCCGCTGATGCGATCGCGTTGCTGATCGCGCCGGTGCCGCCCTTCTGAAAACCCCACGCGCGGAAGGCGCCGTCGATCTCGCCCATGTAATGATGCAACAGGACGTAGGCGCTTCCCGGCGACCGCGGGCCAAGGAAGGTACCGATGATCCCGCTGGCGGCCTTCGTTGCCTTCAGCGTATCGAACTCGAACCACTCGTCGAGGTAGTCCGCGCTGCTCATGGTCATGAGTTTGTAGAGCGCGTGGAAGCGCTCCGCGCCGAGCGACCGGAAATGCCTGCTGAGCTTGAGCAACCCTCGGAGATCCCCGGGAGAGATCGACGAGGGATCCGGCGGAACCATGCTCAGGATCGGCTTGACCGCCATGGCCATGTGATGCATGAGCCGACCGAACTGCGGCATCGCTTCCGCGTCGTGCGGCGAGTGCCGGCGCAGCTCCCAGCGGGACTCGTCGGGATCGGCCCAGCTCGCGAGGTAGTCGCCGGTCTCCATCGGGGTGACGGTGCTCTCGAGCGGCAGAATCTGCAGGCCATGGCTCGGGAGGTCGAGATCGCGAATGATCTCGGGGCGCAGCAGACTCACCACATATGAGAAAACCGAAAACTTGAACCCCGGAATGACTTCCTCAGTCACGGCCGCGCCGCCGACCAGGTGTCTCCGCTCCAGGACCACCGTCTTCTTGCCGGCGCGAGCGAGATAGGCCGCGGCGACGAGGCCGTTGTGGCCGCCGCCGATGACGATTGCGTCGTACCGATTGGCTTTCGACATCAGCGCACCGGCAGGGGAAGACGCCGCCAACCCGGCGCGCCAATGAGCGCGCCAAGCGCGGCCCCTCCGAAGGCGTAGCCCAGAAGAATCCGCGGTTTCTCGGAGTCGGTCGGCCGTGCCGCGAAGATGTGAATGCCAGCGGCGATGGCCATGGCGGAGAATCCGAGCGCGGCACCGCGCAGGCGATTGCGCCCTGCAGGCAGTCGCAGCTCCGAGACGTCGGCGAGCGCGAAACCGAGCTCGCGCGATACATCCCGGAGACGCACCGTCAGCGAATCGTCCCCGACACCCGCGACGACGCCGCGATGCATCCGTCGACCCACGCGCACTGCGATCTCCGTCCCCGCGTCGAGATGAATCCGGGTTGCCTCGCGCTCCATCACGCTGTCGATGGCCGGCCGCCACAGCACCGGTTCCCAGCGCTCGAAGCCCATCATCCATCCGACGACGCCGCCCGCGACCGGAAGCATCATCCCCGCCGCGGCTGCTGCCGTCGGATTGCTCAGCGACGCAGTGACGACCAAAGCGGCGCTCGCGCCGGCCAGGGTTCCCCGCGCCGCGCTGCTCTTTCGTTCGCGTCCCGCGTCCAGGCTCAGCGACGTGATCTGCGCCCACGGCACGCTGACCGACGCGCCCCTCCCGTCCCGGGGACCGACCATCGTTCGCAGAAAGCCCTGGTTCTTCTCGACGAGCGTCCCTTCGACGCTCTCCTCGCGCACGGACCGTGTCTCGATGCGAACCCTGCTGCCGAGCGGCACTCGCGACATGACGTTCGTGGAGTCCGGCATCTGCCGGAGCGACGCTGCGACAAGAATGGCGAGAGCCGAGACGATCATGCGCGTTTTCTGGGAGGATCGAAAAAGGGAAGCTTCCGAACGACGGCTTTCGCGCGCTTGCGACGATGCTCGACGGTCATCTCCAGTTCGAGCTCGGTTCCCGGCTTGCTCACCGACGAACCGACGTGTCCGAGAGCGATGTACTTCTTGAGCAGCGGGGACCAGGTACCGCTCGTGGCATACCCGACCTGCTTCGAGCCACGCATGATTGGCGCGCTCGATCGCCACGCGATGTTCGGAACATGCGGAGCCAGTCCGCGCTCCAGGTGCAGCCGTTCGAAGGACACCCAGTCGACGTCGAGCCCTATGAAGCTCCACGCAGGGCCACGCTTCTTCTCGTCACGCAGTGCCTGCCGGCCGTTGAAAGGTCCCTTCTCGTCGCTCACCGTCCAGCCGATGTTCAGCTCGTACGGCGACGACTTCTGGTCCTCGATCATCGCGTGATGCGCGGAGAAGTAGTCGACGTCGAGCAT
>JBOHTL010000348.1:0-7015 GCA_050733735.1 Gemmatimonadaceae bacterium | reverse complement strand
GCCGGTGGGCGACTGACTCCAGCGTGACGTCACCCACCCGTTCTTCTGCAGCCGCACGAGCGCCGGATACAGCGAGCCCTGTTCGACGGAGAACACGCCGCTCGACAGGCGTTCGATGTGCTGCGCGATCCCGTAGCCATGCATCGGCTGCACGGTGAGCGTGCGAAGGATCAGCATGTCGAGCGTGCCTTTGAGCAGCTCGTTCTGGGACTCGGATTTTGCCACGGGAGTGGATGCTCCAGCGAATATGTCGGACAACTACACGTAATATATAGGTGTCCTACCTATCACCGGCAAGACGCATCATCGCCCCCGGACCAGGAAGGAGGAGGTCTTTTGGTCTCCCCCTTCCTTCGTATGCGTCAGCAACGGACGGTCGGATTCCAGGGATAGAACATCCCGCGCGGGTTGTCGGACCATATCCACACGTGCAACTCGTAATGCGGAATGGGATCCGCGTTGCCCGGAAACGTGTGCACACTCGACAGCAGGGGTTGGCCAAACACCTCGGGTGGCGCAGCGCCCGCGCCATGCTCACGCTCCCAAGCCGCTGTGAAGACGATGTATTCGACACCCACGAGATGCATCTGCCCGTCGGCGCGTTTCTCGTACAGGAGCATCTCGGGTTCGAGCGGATCGACGCGCGCATCACCGGCCGCAGGGTTCGCCGCGCCTCCGCGCAGCGGAACATTTACCAGATGATAACCCATCTTCCCCTCCGCGCTGCTCGGACAAGTGGCGCTCGCGGCAAATGGATCTGGCGACCACGCAGTGTAGCGCGCCGCCATCGCGGCCTCGACGTTGTGGAACGCCGCGGTGGCTCCGCGGACCTGGGCCAGAGACGCAAGCGCATTCGGCCCGAGATCCCCGACGCGCGCGGCCACTTGTGCGTGTCCCTGGTGCTCGAGCGGCTCGCGGGCCGTCGTCGGTGAATCCACGGCGCAGCCAGCGAACACGAGCAGCGCGAGGGGACAAAGGAACATTCGATACATCTGAACCTCCATGACGGATGACTGTTGGAGAACGGAGGCACGCGCCTCGTCGATCTTGCGGCCTCCCCGTTACGGACCTACGCTATCTGTCGGCGATCACAGGCGTCTCACAGGGCGCTCACTCGAGCGCCTAGAGGCCAGAGATGTTCTCCGTTCGGCTGTTTGGAGGGCTTTTCCTCGACTGCGACGCGGGGACAATACCCGCTGGCGCACTTCAGCGTCGTCGCCTGACTCTCCTGGCACTTCTGGCACTCGCCAGGGAACAAGGCATGACTCGGGAACGGATTCAGGCCTTTCTGTGGCCCGAGAATGCATCCGACCGCGCCCGGCACGCCCTCGATCAGCTGCTCTATTCCACACGCAGGGAGCTCGGACGCGATTCGATCGAGTCGAGCGCGACGGAGCTACATCTCAATTCCGGCGTGGTGCGTGTCGATGTCTGGCAATTCGACGACTGCATGCGGGAAAAGCGATGGGGAGACGCCGTCGCATTGTACGCGGGACCGATTCTCGATGGTTTGCACCTGGCGGACGAGGTGGAGTTCGACCGTCTCGTCGACGTGGAGCGCGTTCGGCGGCACCAGAACTACGGCTGCGCGCTGGAACATCTTGCCATGAATGCCGCGGATCTCGGCGATCATGGTGCGGCTGCGCAGTGGTGGCGGAGGTACGCGGCTGCCGACCCTCTGGCCGGTCCGGTCGCGCTCTCATTGATGCGTGCACTCGCCGCCGCCGGCGATCGTGCAGGCGCGATTCAGCACGCGCGGATCTACCAGCATCTCGTGAGAACGACGCTCGAAATCGAGCCGGATCGCGCCATTGGAGATCTGGCAGACCAGCTGACGTACGCCGATGCGACGAGCACCGAAACGGTGCGTTCGCCCATGCCTCCGCTGTCGCCGATCGCCGCGTCCGACGCGAGGCCGCCACAGCGCAGACGTCGCACGAGGATCTGGGCTGCCGCGGGAGCTTTCGCCCTCGGCCTCGCATCCTTGACTGCCGAGCTCCTCGCCCGAAATCAGGCGCCCGTGGCCCAGGCCGATCCAGAGATCCGGCAGCTGTACCTGCGTGGCCAGGCCTCGTGGAATACCCGGACCAAAGCGGGGTTGTCAGAAGCAGTCGTCCTCTTTCGGCGCGTCACGGAGCGCGATCCGACGTACGCGACCGCTTACGCCGGACTGGCTCAGTCATACGCGTTGCTTGGATACTTTGGCTTCGAGACTGGCGACGCGATGTTTCCGAAAGCGCGGGCTGCCGCCATGCGCGCACTCGAGTTGAATCCGCGCCTGGGGGGAGCGTACGCGGCGCTCGGACAGACACTCGCCTGGGAACACGACTGGCCCGGCGCCGAGCGCGCGTATCGGCGCGCCATCGAGCTCGCGAATGACGACCCCACGGTGCATCAGTGGTACGGATTACTGCTGGCATACCTCGGCCGCGCGCGCGAAGCGGCGCAGCATAGCTCCGAGGCGAGTCGCCTTGACCCGCTGTCGGTGCAGATCAACAACATGCACGGGATGATGCTCTTCTACGCCGGCGATCTCGCCGGCGCCCTCCGGCAGTACGAGCGCACGGTTGTCGCCGAGCCGGATTCGGCATGGGTAAAGCGGAACCCGTGGGTGCTGGCGAACTTCAGTCGAATCAGTGCCGAAGCGGGCCGCCACTCCGAAGCGCTGCGGCTGATCGAGCGCGCGTTGGAGGTGCTCCCCACGAACCCGCGGTTGTTGCTCGATCTCGCGGGTGTGCACGTCGCAGCAGGGGACCTGAAGCGCGCCCGCGCCGCCTATGACCGCGCCGACAGAAATCACGAGCATTTCGCCGTGTATCGCGCACTGTTCCACGCCCTGATGGGTGAATTGGACGAGGCGTTCGCGTGGTTCGACCGTGTCCAGGACTTCCCGCTCCCAGCGCTCGTGGGGTTGAGCAATGAGCGGCGGTTTGCACGCCTGCGAGCCGATCCACGATTTCGCGCAGTACGGGATCGGCTGCACTTGCCTGAGTCCTAGGGAGGCGACCCACTCTTTCGGTGTGGCGAGAAGGAGTCCGCTGCAATTCACGGCCGCACCACCCACCGGCAGTCATGATGCGGTCCATGTCCGTGAGGCGGCTGCGTGTGGCGCGCAGGTCGCCGAATCTCGCTTCTGCCTTGCGACGCCACATCCGGCGCATCACCGGCCGAAATGAACTTCTGTACGGTGCGATCGAAGTGGAAGCGCAGCTCGTCGTCGACGTCGCGCTCCACGTCGGCCGCGCCGCGGTCGATGCGAAAGCGACGCCGGATTCCCTGGAAGTTCCGCATGTGTCCGAACCTCAGGCGGTCCGCAGGACGCGCGAGACTGCCGCGGTGTAGCGCGACCAGCGCTCGGCCTGGGCAACGAGCTCCCGGCGGCCGACGGCGGTCAGCTCGTAGTACCTCGCGCGGCGGTTGTTCTCCGAGAGTCCCCACTCGGAACGCACCAGCGCCGGCCCTCGAGACGGTGCAGGGCGGTGTACAGCGCACCCTCCTCCACCTGGAGCTCTCCGTCCGTAGTCTGGCGGATCCATTGCGCGACGGCGTAACCGTGTCGCGGCCCCCAGGTCAGCGTCTTGAGCACAAGTACGTCGAGCGTACCCTGGACGAGGTCGAGATCCGACGGCATGCACCTTCCCCTCAAACGTTCATGGGAACGTACGAGTGGGTACGCCACAGCGCAATACAAGAACTCAACTTCGCCTCTAACGGCGCCTCCAACGGCGCCATTAAGTTCGCGGCATGCCCAAGCTGCAGCTGCACGACCCCGAGGTCTACGCGTCGATCAGGAAGCGCATCGCGTCACTTCGCCCCGACACGCCGCGCCAGTGGGGAAAAATGAGCATCGACCAGATGCTCTGGCACGTGAATGTCTCGATGCGCGAAGCGGTCGGCGACTACAAGCCGGAGCTCAAGCCCATTCCGGTGCCGAAGGCAGTGCTGCGCTGGGCGGTCCTCAACATTCCGTGGGGTCGCGGCGCGACGACACGTCCAGACATGTACGCCGTGTCCACGCACGACTTCGACGTGCAGAAGGCGGAGTGCCTTGCCCTCGTCGACCGCATCTACCAGCGGCCGCTTTCCGCGGACTGGCCCGAGAGCGCTTCGATGGGGCGCATGACGGGCAGGCACTGGAGCCTGCTCACCGGCAAGCACCTCGATCATCACCTGCGCCAGTTCAGGAGCTAGGAGAGCTGCCGGCGTCTTCGACCGGCTCCTCTGTGCTTCAGCTGTCTACAGTTGGATTTCGGATGCGGCTGAAAGCCCCGATGAGGCTGATGACGGCGGAACTGCATCGTGTTCGTGAACGGCGGGAACCCTGCGGTTTTTTTCCGCAGTTCACACTCCATTGACCCTTACGCAGTCATCCGACGTAATTCGCTCCTTCTGCCGCATCCGGACCCCCTGTGCATCTGCGCCGCCGCGATGGCGCCGGTCGGAGACGGCGCGAAGGTCAATGCTCGCCTCCAGGCAAATGTGCAACTCCCTCCGCCCACCGCGGAGTGTTCAGTACCACTGTGTGACGTCGACGCTTCGATAGTAGTGCCGCAGGATTTCGTCGAACGTCGCGCCCTTTTCCGCCATCCCGACCGCGCCCGTCTGCGAAAGCCCCACGCCGTGGCCAAAGCCGCCACCGTAGACGCGGAATCCTTTCAGCTCTTTCGTGCGCGGATCACGAATCTCCTCGATGAAGAAGAGCGTGCTGGGAAGCGCCGACAGACTTCCGGTCGACGTGATGAACGTAAGCGACGTCCGGATCGCGAACTTCTCGGCCACGAACGTGCCGGCCTCGGTCACGTACGCCAGCCCGAGCGCTCGTCCGGAAGGTCCTCGGTCGAGGACCTCGATGCCAAGCACGCGACCGACGTCGGTCTGCGCGAAGGTGCTCACGATGTCGCTGATCTCGTCGTTGTTCCACTCGAACGTCCACCGGTGCAGGCGCGACCAGTCGGAATCGAAGTCACCTTCCTTCGAGGCGCGCAGGGACGTGGGGTTCGCGTGCGCGTTGAACACCTCGAGCGACGGCACATGACTGAACGCGTTGCCGCGCGGCGCATCAGGGATGCCGCGCAGATACGGCACCTCCGCCGACGCGAACGATTCTTCGTTGTCCGCGGTGTGCCCGCCCGACGTCGACGAGTACAGCGCCGTGATCAGCGTGCCCTCATGCGTCAGCACGATGCCGGCGGTGGCATCGACGGCGGCGTTCGAGATCGCATGCTCGGCGGCGTATCCGCCATACACCTGGTCGTCGGTCGTTGCCCTCAGGTCGTAGCCGTTCGATGCGCGCTTGCCCAATCCCGCGATCGCGTACGTCCGCGCCGCCACCGCCTGTGCCTTCTGCGCCTCCACTTCCGGGAAGGCGACGGGACCGAGCTCGCGCGGCACGACACCGTACAGATAGTGCTCCATGGGCAGCACGTTGACGCCGGCCAGCGCACCGGTGCCGTTGCTGATCGCCTCGCCTTTCCCGCGATACGTGGCGCCATTGATGGTCACGAGGCCGCTCGATGCCGAAACGACGACCGGATTCGTGGTCTCGGCCTTGTTCGAGCCGCGCGTGACCGTGTACGTGGCGCTGCCCAGGGCAACGACCTTCCAGAAGGAGTCCATTCCCGCGTGGCCGGCAGCGATCGCCGCATTTCTGAGCGCGTTGCGCGCGCCGAAATTGCTCGCCGGCGGCGGCGCAAACTGCCCGAGGAAGAGCCGCGTGCAGTTGGCGGCCGGGACGAACTCGGTGAGAGTCACGTACCCCGCCGCATCGGCTGCCGCACGCTTGCTCGCGACGGTCGTGGCGTTGCTGCAGGTCACCTGCAGGCGATAGAACGCGGCGGGGACGGCGGCGGTGATCGTCGCGTCTCCACCACTGCCGCTGAACAGCACGACGCCCGACTCCTTGTCCGCGATCGTCCAGTCGGACGCGCTCCCCAGGCTGATGGACGTCGCGGCCTGCACGACTCCGATGCGGATGTCCCGCGGGCCTGACAACGAAGTGCGCCCGTCATGTCGCGAGAGGCTGGCTGTCGGCCGCGGACTGGTGGGACTCTCAGTGCAGGAGATCGCGAGCCCAAGGGTGGAGAGCAGGAGAAGCGACGACGAACGCGACCGGAAGCTCATCTGAGTCCTCTGCGACGTTTGAGGGGGAAAACGCCGGGAGAAGATGGTCGCCCGACGGGTTCTGTCAACGAAACGGGCCCCACTTTACTTTACAGTAGAAAGTTCTTTTCATCCTGAAACCCGACCGGAAGGCCGACCGTAGGGGTGCCAGGTCGAGGGCAGAAAGTCGAACGCAAAGGACAAGAACCCCCATGAGCAGAGCCGCTTTTTCCTCGCTGGACTTCAAGGTCGGATTCCGCATGCTGGCGCGGTATCCGGGGCTTACCATCGTCAGCACCGTTGCGATCGCGGTCGCCATCGCGCTGGGATCCCTCTACTTCGAGGCGGTCAACAAGTGGCAGAACCCGACGCTGCCCGTCCAGGACCCCGATCGCGTGCTCTCGATACGCAACTGGGACGTGAACTCGTTCAGGCCCGAAGGGCGAGTGCTGCACGACTTCGCGATCTGGCGCGGGCAGGTCAGGACGGTCGACAACCTCGGCGCCGCCGTCTCATTCGTGCGCAACCTCGCCACCGAGGACGGACGGGTGGAGCCGGCGCCAGGCGCGGAGATCTCCGCCAACGCGTTTCGGCTCATGGACACCGCGCCGCTCCTGGGACGCACGCTGGTCGAGCGGGATGAGCATCCGGCGGAGCCGCCGGTCGTCGTGATCAGTCATACCCTCTGGCAGACGCGATTCGAGGGTGATCCGGGGGTGATCGGTCGACCCGTGAAGCTCGGCACCGTGAGTGCGACGATCGTCGGAGTGATGCCGGAAGGCTTCGGCTTCCCGATGAACCAACGCATCTGGACGCCGCTGCGCGTGGACGGATCGACCCTCGCGCCGCGCACCGGTCCGAACGCGTCGGTCTTCGGCCGCCTGGCGCCCGACGCGTCGCTCGACGATGCGCGCGC
>JBOHTL010000347.1:0-5109 GCA_050733735.1 Gemmatimonadaceae bacterium | reverse complement strand
CTGGTCGGCGTTCAGCAATCGGAGCACAGGAACGAGCTCGGCGATGACGTCACGGCTCAACGCAGGCGAGGATCCTCGAAGATGCGGAAAGAGCGGGCCCGCCGCCGAGCCGAGCTCTATCCATTCGAGAATGGGCGGCGCGTGATACGGCTCGAGCAGCGGCGCGAGTGTCATCCACTGACGAAGCGCGTGCTGGTCCTCAGCGGAACGACTGAGCTTCAGGTGATACGCGCGCCGCGCGTCGCGAATTCTATAGGAGAAATTGACGAATCCGCCCCAGTTGAGGACGTATTCGACTTCGAGTGTCGCCGGATCCAGATCGAACGATGCAGCGCGACCTGCGAAGTGATCGAGAACGAGGTCGCGCAGGCTATCGGTGTCCCGCACCTCACTCATCCCGAGTCGGCTCATGTCGCATCGCCACGGCTCCCGAGGCGAGCTCCAGCCGGTCCACGAGCTTCAAGTCGACACGCTTCGACAGCCCAGCGAACAGCGTCGGACCATGGCCCGCTACCCGGGGGTGCACGACGAACTCGTACTCGTCGATCAATCCCAGCTCTGCCAACGCCAGCGGAAGTGTCACGCCTCCCGTGAGCAGTCCCTTACCTGGCTGGCGCTTGAGCTCCTGAACGGCTTTCCGCAGATCGCCGCGCACGAGCTCCGCGTTCCAATCGACCCGATCCAGGGTGCTCGACACGACATACTTCCTTGCTGCATCGATCGTCCGCGCGAAGGGTTCCATCCAAGCAGGCATCCCATCAGGCCTCGCTCCCGTCTGCGCGACCGGCCGCCACGCAGCCTCCATCATCTCGTAGGTCACCCGGCCAAAGAAAAGGGCATCGGCCTGGTCGAGGTTCGCGGCCGCGTGGCGGTGCAGGTCTTCATCCGCGACCATTTCACGATGATCGCAGCACCCGTCCAATGTGATGTTGATGGAATACCGAAGTGGTCGCATTACATCTCCTCCTTGCCGTCGCCCGTCAGATCCCTGCGAGCACTCCCGATGATGACGGTGGTACTTCAGTAGCCAAGTCAACGAAGCTGTGTGCGACAAGTATCCATGTCGTGATCACTAGTGACCGCCGAAGTTCGTCGCGATCGCGCGTGCTCATTGGAATGTCGTCTGCGGTGTCCAGAACCATCCGTTCGACGGTATCGATGCAGCGACTGAGTTGACGCCACTGATAGTCGCGAGAAGGCGCGGGCCGGTTTTGTTTGTGGCGCGCCGTCCTTCAGCGTTCTTTCCCGATCGCGACGCCCGCGAACTCGCTGAGGGCGAGCCAGCCGGGGAACGCACGAACGAGGGCAGAGGGTCCGTGAAGCTTCACCAGACCTGAGCGCATCGCGTCGGCAAGCCGCATGTCACCCATCCAGACTCTCGTCAACGCGGCGAGATCCGCATCGACGGCGAGATCGACTTCGAAGCCCGGGTCCTTGAGACAGAGATCGATGTCCGCTCGCTGGAGAATCAACCAGAAATGACGCATGGCGTGCCAGGCCTTCGGCACCGCGCGGAACTCGAAGAAGACGACGACTCGTCGCGGGGGCAGGCGCTCGATATTCAGGCGCCGGTGGACGTCCCACATGAGAAGGCCAGGATCGAGATCATGGGCGCTCATCTGACTCCGGGCCCATCGCTGCCCCCATTCTCCGAGCCCCTCGATGAGGGGACGCAGCTCCTCGCCGGCCGGCGTCAGAAAATACTCACGTCCGCGCCCACGCGATTTGGTCGCTGATCGAACGATCCCGGCGTCCTCGAGCTGCCGCAGGCGCTGCGCGAGCAGCGTCCGCGACATGAGCGGCACGCCTCGGTGGAGATCGCTGAAGCGACTGCTGCCGCAGACGAGCTCCCGCAGCACGAGCGGCGTCCATCGCTCGGCGAAGATCTCCGACCCTTTCGCGACCGGGCAGAACTGGCCATAGCCCTTCATCCTGTACCGACGGTACGGCGCGGACGGGCGACGCCGCAAGTCCATTTTTTGTTCTTTCCGGCGCGTGGCGCCAGCACCATCCTGCGAGCATCGAAGGAGGTGCGTCATGACTGTGATCAACACGCTGGATGCCGGCCGCCGGCTCGATACGGCTCGCGACGACGCTGTCACCGGGCTGGAAAGGCAGTTCCGGGGCAGGCTGATTCAACGAGACGACCCGCTCTACGACGGCGCGCGCCGCGTCTGGAACGGCGCGATCGATCGTCATCCTTCTCTCATCGCGCGCTGCACCGGCGCTGCCGACGTACTTGCCGCCGTGCGACACGCGCGCGAGCGGGACATGGTCGTCGCGGTGCGGGGCGGCGGTCACAACGTCGCAGGGACGGCCGTCTGCGATGACGGGATCGTCATCGATCTGTCCGGGATGAAGGGGATCTGGGTGGATCCGGGTGGCCGGACTGCGAGAGCGCAACCCGGGCTCCTGTGGGGAGAGTTCGACCACGAGACGCAGCGCTTCGGACTTGCTGTCCCCGGCGGGATCGTGACCCACACCGGCATCGCGGGTCTCACCCTGGGAGGTGGGCTCGGCTGGCTGATGCGGCGGTATGGGCTGACTTGCGACAACCTGCTTTCGGCTGACGTCGTCACCGCCGACGGCTCGCTCGTTCGGGCCAGCCGCGAGGACAACGCGGAGCTGTTCTGGGGTCTCCGCGGCGGAGGGGGGAACTTCGGCGTCGTCACATCCTTCGAGTATCAGCTGCATCCAGTCGGACCAACGGTGCTTGCCGGTGTCGTCCTGTATCCGGCGGCGAGGGCTCACGAGGTTCTCGATTTCTATCGCCACTACATCGAGAGCGCACCCGACGAGCTGATGACCATCGTTGTGCTCAGGATGGCGCCGCCGGCGCCGTTTCTTCCCGCTGCGATCCACGGCCAGCCGGTGGTGATCCTTGCGGTGTGCTACGCCGGCCGCGTGGAAGATGGCGAGCGCGTGCTCGCGCCGTTGCGCCGAATCGGTGAACCGCTCGCTGACCTGATCCAGCCGACCCAATACACTGCGCACCAGGCCATGCTCGATGCCAGCGTTCCCCACGGGCTCGGCTACTACTGGAAGTCGGAGTACCTCCCGGCGCTCGACGATGGACTCATCGCCACGCTCGTCGATCACGCCTGGCGCGTGGCGACGCCGCAGTCGTACACGGCGCTCTTTCACATGGGCGGCGCGGTCGGCCGGGAGGACCCGGAGGGGTCGGCGTTCGAAGACAGGCGCGCGACGCACGGTATGACCATCGACGGCGTGTGGTCCGACACCGCGGCGTCCGACGCGTGCATCGCGTGGGCGCGGGAGTTCTGGGAAGCGGTCCGACCATATTCCACCGGCCGCGTGTACGTCAACTTTCTCGGTGAGGAGGGGCAGGATCGGGTCCGCGCGGCCTACGGTTCGGCGAAATACGAGCGGCTGCGCGCGCTCAAACGGAAGTACGATCCGACCAACTTCTTCCGCATGAACCAGAACATCGTGCCGTAGACCGCGCCAGTTGGGCGACAGCAAGCGAGCCCGCTCACGCCCTCACGCGGTGAATGCGCTCAGGCGACCCGAAATTCCGGGTCGTTGCGCGCAAAGCGCTCTGCCGCCGTAACCAACGCCGCGCCGAGCAGCACCAGATCCTTCATGAGAAAGGCCCGGTCGGATGTGGAACCGATGGCGGCGAGGACGACAGCCCGGCGCTACATTCACGCCCGATGCCCACCCGACGCGACGCACTCGCCCAGCTCGCGGCGCTCGCCGCCGCTGCCGCGCTGCCTCGTTCAGCGTGGCCGTTCCGCGTCGCAGCCTCCGACCCGCTCGACGGCACCATTGCCGACTACGTCGCCGGTCTGCGGCGCGGCGATTGGACCGCCGCCGAGATAACGCAGCGCGCGCAGGAACGCTGTCGCACGATCGGCTCGCGGCTGCGCGCCATCGACGCGCTCTCGCGCACAGCGCTCGCCGAAGCGCACGCGGCGGACGCCCGGCGCAAGGCAGGCACGCTGCGCGGCCCGCTCGACGGCGTGCCGGTTTTCGCGAAGTCGATCTACGACATGCAAGGGCTCCCGACCACCGCCTCCAGTGCCGAGTGGGCGCGACTTTTTCCCGACCCGGTGCAGCGAGATGCGCTCGAGGTCGCGCGACTCCGGGCGGCAGGCGCAATCGTGCTTGGCAAGACTGCCGCCGACGACTTCGCGTATCGCGGCGTGGGAACGAGCAGCTACACCGGCCAGGTGCTGAACCCGCACGACCCCACCGGAATTCGCACGCCCGGCGGCTCCAGCGCGGGCTCCGCGGTAGCAGTCGCCGAAGGAATGGCATTCGCCGCGCTCGGCACCGACGACGGCGGATCCAACCGCATTCCCGCGGTATGCACGGGCGTCGTCGGTGTGAAACCGACCTTCGGCCTCGTGCCGCGTACCGGCGTGATCCCGACCTGGCCGTATCTCGACACCCACGGCCCGCTGGCGCGCACGGTGGCCGACGCGGCGCTCCTGCTCTCGGTCATAGCCGGCGCTGACGCATCAGATCCTCTCGCACTCACGATAGCGTTCGATAATGCGCCACTCGCCGCGCTGCGCGACGACGCTCTTGCGGGAGTACGGCTTGGCGTCGTCGAGGCGCACGTTCCGCGTGCGCAGATGAGCGCCGAGGCGCTCGTGACGTGGGATCGCGCGGTGGCGGAGCTGCGCGCCGCCGGCGCGACCGTCGAGCCGTACGCGCCGCCGGTGACGCTTCAGACATATCGCGACGCGTTCACCGCTGCCGCGCGCGAGCGGGGCGACGTGGCGCCCGATTCGAGATCTCCAGTGCCGACGGCCAATGCGTTGTATCTGTACTTCGCGGGCCGGACCAACGATCCGCGCGCGGCGGTGCGCCGCGGTTATGCCGCGTACCGTGCGTTCTACGACGTGCTGCCCGAGCGTTTCGAGGACTGCGAGCCGCTGCTCGAGCGGCCAATGATCGCCGATGCGGCGGGACTGTCGTTCGCGCGCTCGCGGGCGGTTGTCGTCGCCTCGTTGGAAAAATCGATGCACGCGTCAGGAATTGCCGCGATGGTCTACCCGACGATGCCGTTCAACGCGTTCTCTCTCGCCGAAGGGTGGCCTGACGTCCGTACGCCGCTGGGCTACGGCAACTGGCTGGGAC
>JBOHTL010000346.1:0-3849 GCA_050733735.1 Gemmatimonadaceae bacterium | reverse complement strand
CCCTACCCTGCTCGAGGTCCGCACCTATCGCTTCATGGGACACTCCATGTCGGACGCGGTCAGCGGCACGTACCGCACGAAGGCGGAGCTCGAGGAGTGGCAGAAACGTGACCCCATCGTGCTCCTGCGCGTGCACATGCAGGAGAAGGGTGAGCTCACCGAGGAGGCGCTGCAGAAGCTCGACGAGGAGATCAAGGCGATCGTTCAGGACGCCATCGATTTCGCCGAGAAGAGCCCCGAGCCGCCGCCGGAAGCGCTGTTCGAGGACGTGCTCGTCGACACCACGAGTGATTCGACGGCAGAACCCGTGCCGACGAACTGACCGCGATGGCGACGATCACGTATCGGGACGCCCTGAACCAGGCGCTGCGTGAAGAGATGCAGCGCGACGACCGCGTCTTCCTCATGGGCGAGGAAGTGGCCGTCTATCAGGGCGCGTACAAGGTTTCGAAGGGGCTGCTCCAGGAGTTCGGTGAGATGCGCGTGGTCGACACGCCCATCACCGAGCTCGGGTTCGCCGGCGTGGGCGTCGGCGCGGCGATGGTCGGTCTGCGTCCAGTCATCGAGTTCATGACCTGGAACTTCGCCGTGTTGGCGCTCGACCAGGTGCTGAACTCCGCCGCGAAGATGCTCTATATGTCCGGCGGCCAGTACAACATCCCGATGGTGTTCCGCGGTCCCAACGGCGCCGCGCTGCAGCTGTCCGCCCAGCATTCGCAGGCATTCGAGTCATGGCTGGCGCACATCCCCGGGGTGAAGGTGCTGACGCCCGGCACGCCGGCCGACGCGAAGGGATTGCTCAAATCGGCAATCCGCGACGACAACCCGGTGCTCTTTCTCGAGGGCGAGATGCTCTACAACACCAAGGGCGAGGTGCCCGAGGATGAGTATCTCATCCCCATCGGCAAGGCCGAGCTGAAGCGCGAAGGCGACCACTGCACCATCGTCACCAGCGGCAAGATGGTGCTCGCCGCGATGGCCGCCGCCGACCAGCTCGCGAAGGAGGACATTCGCGTCGACGTCGTGGACCTGCGCACCGTGCGGCCGATGGACGTGGAAGCGATCGTGACTTCGGTGCGCAAGACGAATCGCGCGGTCGTGCTCGAGGAGGGCTGGGAGATTGCCGGCATCGGCGCGCAGGTAGTGGACTACATCCAGCGCGAGTGCTTCGACGATCTCGACGCGCCGGTGGTGCGCGTGCACCAGGCGGACGTGCCGATGCCGTACGCGAAGAATCTCGAGAAGCTCGCGAAGCCCGACGCCGCCAAGACCATCGCGGCGGTGAAGAAAGTCATGTACCTCGAGTAGCGGAACCGCTCATGGCGACCAAGGTCTTCATGGAGGCGCTCTCCCCAACGATGGAAGAGGGGCGCCTCGTGAAATGGCTCAAGAACGAAGGCGACGCGGTGAAGAGCGGCGATCCGCTCGCCGAGGTCGAGACCGACAAGGCGATCATGGAGCTCGTCGCGCGCGGTGAGGGCGTGCTGCGCAAGCGCCTGATCAACGAAGGCGACTCGCGTCCCGTCGGGCAGTTGGTCGGCGTCATCGCGGGGAAGGACGAGAACATCGACGCGATCGTCGCTGAAGCAGGAGGCGCGGCCGCCGCCGCTCCCGCGAAGGCGCCCGAGAAAGTCGTGGCGCAGGCGCAGGAGACAGCCGGCGCGTCGTCCGTCCCGCGCGCGCCGCAACAGGCGCAGGGCGAGGCTTCGACGCCGCCTCAGGAGAAAGCCCCCGCGAGACCGATCGCCGAGAGCCGAGAACCCACCCCGAGCGAAGCGAGGGGGCCGAGAACGGATAACGGCGGTCGCGCCCGCAGCTCTCCGCTGGCGAGACGCATGGCGAACGAACGCGGTCTCGACATCGGCAGTGTCCAGGGTTCAGGTCCGGGCGGGCGGATCATCAAGCGCGACATCGAAGCGGCGCCCGCTGCGCCCGCTCGCGGCGCCGCAGGCGCCGGCCGAGCACCCACCCCGGCGCAGCCGGGGGCCGAGTACCAGGATCTGGCGCTCACTCAGATCCGCAAGACCATCGCAAGACGTCTCAGCGAATCCATTGGCCCCATTCCGACCTTTTATCTCACCGCCGAGTTCGACCTCACCCGCGCCGTCGAGATGCGCGAGGCGATGCTCGAGATGGGCGACGAGTTCAGGGTCTCGATCAACGACATTCTTCTCAAAGCCGTCGCGACCGCGCTGTCACAGCATCCGGAAGTCAACGCGCACTGGCTGGGCGACCGGATCCGCCAGTTCAATCGCGTGCATCTCGGCATGGCCGTGGCCACGGATGATGGTTTGATCGTCCCGGTGATCTTCGACGCGGATCAGAAACGTCTCAGCGAGATCTCCGCTGAAGCGAAGCAGCTCGCGAAGCTGGCGCGCGAGCGAAAGCTCAAGCCCGAGCAGTACACCGGCTCGACCTTCTCGCTCAGTAATCTCGGGATGATGCAGATCGACCAGTTCACGGCGATCATCAATCCGCCGGAAGTCGGCATCCTCGCGGTCGGCACCGCGGAGGATCAGCCGATGGTGGTCGACGGTGAGCTGCGCACCCGGAAGCGCGTTCGCCTCACGATGAGCTGCGATCATCGCGCGGTGGATGGCGCGGTGGGCGCGCGCTTTCTCGTGACGCTGCGGCGGCTCGTCGAGAATCCTTTGATGCTGGTGTATTGAGAGATTGAATGATTGAAGGATTGAAGGATTGAAAATTGATCCTTCCTCCAAAGTCCTTCAAACCTTCAAACGTTCAAACCTTCAAATCTCTATGGCCTCTTTCGATGTCATCTTCCTCGGCGGTGGTCCTGCCGGCTACGTCGGCGCCATCCGCGCCGCGCAGCTTGGTCTCAACACCGCCGTCGTGGAACGCGAAGGACTCGGCGGCACCTGCGTGTTATGGGGGTGCATTCCGGCCAAAGCGCTGCTGGAAGCGGCCGCATACGCCGAGAAGATGAAAAAGGCGCCGGAGTTCGGTGTCACGCCGGGCGAGGTGAAGCTCGATTTCAACGTGGCAATGAAACGCTCACGGGCAGTGAGCACGCAAAACTCCAAAGGTGTCGAGTTCCTCTTCAAGAAGAACAAGATCACGTGGATCAAGGGCACAGGGCGACTCACCGGCAAGAACACGATTTCCGTCAAGGGCACAGAGGGGAAAGAAGAGAAGCACGACGCGAAGAAAGCTGTCGTGATCTCGACGGGATCCCGCGTGAAGGGGCTCGACAAGATCGGGCTCGGGCTGAACAAGACGACAGTGATATCGTCCGACGAAGCGCTGATCGTCGAGAAGGCGCCGAAGTCGATCACCATCGTGGGCGCCGGCGCCGTGGGCTGCGAGTTCGCCGACGTGTTCGCGGCGTTTGGCTCCCAGGTCACGCTGGTCGAAGTCATGCCGAATATCCTGCCGGTCGAAGATGTCGAGTCGTCGAAGGAGGTCGAGCGCGCATTCAAGAAGCGGAAGATCGATGTTCTCACAGGCGCAAAGATCTCCAACGTCAAGGTCACGAAGGATTCCGTCTCCATGACCATCGAGGCGGCGGGCGCCAAAAAGGACGTGAAGTCGGACATGGTGCTCGTCGCGGCGGGGCGTGCACCAAATGTCGAGGACATTGGCCTGAAGGAAGCCGGCGTCCAGCTCACCGACCGCGGCTTCGTCAGGATCAACGAGAAGATGGAGACCAGCGTCAAAGGCATTTTCGCCATTGGCGACGTCGCGGGGCCGCCCATGCTGGCGCACAAGGGCGAGCGCGAAGGACACATCGTGGCCGAGATCATCGCGGGCAAGCACGCGCACGCGATCGATTACACGAACGTCCCTGGCGCAACGTACTGCCATCCCGAAGTCGCCTCTGTCGGACTC
>JBOHTL010000345.1:0-2732 GCA_050733735.1 Gemmatimonadaceae bacterium | reverse complement strand
GCCCGACTCCATGAGCATCCCGCCGTAGCCGACGAGCCGCGCATCCTGCTCGTTCTCCAGCAGCTTGGGCGTGGTGCCGCTGGAGATCAGCGCGTGAAACCCGCTGATGGCCCCGCACGCGATCGTGATGAACGCGAAGGGAAAGACCTTGCCCGCGAACACCGGGCCGGTGCCGTCGGTGAAGCGCGTCAGCGCGGGCATCTGCAGCGGCGGCAGCACGATGACGATGCCGATCGCCAGCGCGATGACGACGCCGATCTTCACGAACGAAGAGAGGTAGTCCCGCGGCGCGAGCAGGAGCCACACCGGCAGCACAGACGCCGCGAAGCCGTAGATCATGATCGACCAGGCGAGCGTCGTGGCGCTCAGCGTGAACATCGGCGCGAGCGTCGCGCTCTCAGCGACCCATTGTCCCGCATACAGCGCCAGAACCAGCAGCGCGATGCCGATGGCACTGGCCTCGAGCACGCGGCCGGGGCGGATCCACCGCAGATAAATGCCCATCAGCATGGCGATGGGAATCGTGAGCCCGATGGTCGCGGTCCCCCATGGACTTCCACGGAGGGCGTTCACCACGACGAGCGCCAGCACCGCGATGAGCACGATCATGATGCCGAGGACGGCGACGAGCGCGGTATATCCCGCGACGGGGCCGATCTCCTCCTTCGCCATCTGACCGAGCGATTTGCCGTTCCGGCGCGTCGATGCCGCCAGGATCACGAAATCCTGCACCGCGCCGCCGATGGCGACGCCCACCAGGATCCAGAGCATCCCCGGGAGGAAGCCGAACTGAGCCGCCAGCGTCGGGCCGACGAGGGGCCCGGGACCCGCGATCGCGGCGAAGTGGTGCCCGAAGACGATCCAGCGATTCGTGGGCACGAAGTCGCGACCGTCGTTGAGTCGCACCGCCGGCGTGGGCCGCGCGGCGTTCAGCGCGAAAACCTTCGCCGCGATGATCTTGCTGTAGAAGCGGTACGCGATCAGGTACGTGCAAACGGCGGCGGTCACCAGCCACGCCGCGCTGATCGTCTCGCCGCGCGAGAGCGCGAGATAGGCAATGGCCCCTGTACCGGCGAGGGCGACGAGGATCCAACCGACGGCGGACAACAGCTTCGGCATCGATGAGTGTCTCCCTGAGGCGGGCGAGGAGCGGCGAAGGCGGGACGATCTGGCGAGCAAAGTTGTGGCGATCCGTGTAGACGGTCAATCGCATTCCGTTATTTTTCGGCCGTGCCGCACCTTCGAGCCGCTCTGTGCTTCCTCGCCGCCGCCATGACCGCGGCGTGCAACCGCGGTCCTCGGATCGACGTCCCGGCACCGGGCGCTCGGACCCTGGCGGCATACGGCACCCAGCGCGTAGCACTGGTGCCGGTCGGCGGCGCGCGCTTCGACAGCCTCGGATGGGTGAGTCGGCTGGGCGGCGCCACCGTCGTCGCGCGGCGTGTGGACACGCTGATCGCGACCGCCTTGTCCATGCGCGGCGTCGGGCGATCCTGGACCCTGCCCCCGGAGCTCGTGCGCTCGTATGAACGCAACCGCAACTACGCGACCCATCCATACCAGCTGTCGGTCAGTCCGCTCGGCGCGAACACCTTCGTGGCGGCCAGCGCGTACGGCGAGCCGCTTTCAAGCCAGCTCCGGACGATGATCGCTCTGCACGACGACATCCGCGTGGTGCTGGTGCCCGTCGAGGTTCGTTTCGAGCGCGTCGGCGCCGGTGGTCGCGCCATATTGCGCACGGCGCTGCTGGACGCGCGTCTCGCCCAGGCTCGCTGGGTGGGCGACCTCCAGAGCGACATCGTGAGCTCGCCAGAGGCCGCGCTCGAGAGTGTCGCCGGGCGCTTCGCAGATCTGTTTCTCGCTCCGTGATCCGGTCGCCATGGCTGTTCGCGTCACGCTGATTCCCGGCGACGGCATCGGCCCGTCCATCACGGCGGCCACCGTGCGCATTCTCGAAGCGAGCGGCGCCGAGATCGAGTGGGACCACCAGGTGGCGGGGATGGCCGCAGTCGCCAGGTACGGCGACCCGATTCCCGACGAAACGCTCGATTCCATCAAACGCACGCGTCTGGCACTCAAGGGTCCGCTCGAGACGCCCGTGGGCGAGGGTTTCCGGTCGATCAACGTCGCCCTGCGGAAGACCTTCGATCTCTACGCCAACGTGCGTCCGGCCTATTCGATCGTGCCGGGCGGACGCTACGAGAATCTCGACATCGTGCTGATTCGCGAGAATACCGAGGGACTCTACGTCGGCATCGAGCACTACATCAAGATCGGCGACGATCCGCGGGCCGCCGCCGAATCCGTGGCGCTGGTCACGCGCGCCGGCGCCGAACGCATCGCGCGCTACGCCTTCGAGTACGCCGTGAAGCACCGGCGGAAGAAGGTGACGCTGGTGCACAAGGCGAACATCCTGAAATACTCTCAGGGACTCTTTCTCGATTCGGGACGGCTCATCGCGCGCGAGTACGTGGATCGCGTGGAGTTCGAGGAGCGCATCGTCGACGCCATGGCGATGAACCTCGTGCTCAATCCCGAGCGCTTCGACGTCATCGTCACCACGAATCTCTTCGGCGACATCCTGTCCGATCAGATCTCGGGGCTCGTGGGCGGGCTCGGGCTCGCTCCCGGGGCGAACATCGGCGAGCACGGCGCGATCTTCGAGGCCGTCCACGGCACCGCGCCCGACATTGCCGGGAAGGGCGTCGCCAACCCCGGCGCCCTGATGCTCG
>JBOHTL010000344.1:0-3694 GCA_050733735.1 Gemmatimonadaceae bacterium | reverse complement strand
CAGGGGAAGCAGGGCCAGGGGCAGAAGAGCGGTCGCCGCGATCGGAACCGCTTCGGTTACCCACCAGATCACCATCAGAAAACCCAGCGCCGCCGTCCGCCAGGCGGTTTCGCTCATCCCCCCGATGGGGCCCAGCACCAGCATCGCCGCCGCGATGCCGGGACCCAGCAGAAAAGAAAAGAGACGCAAAAGTCCGTAGGGCCTGGGAGACCGAGAGAAGGCGGGCGGGGAGGATTTCCGGGGTGGGAAGATGCTCCGATCCGCATATTAGCACCATGACCGAACGCTTTTGGGGGACCCTGTGTCTATCCACACGAGCAATCGACACGTGACGAGTCCCGCTGTTGCCGCAGAAGCACCGCGCTTCGTGAGTCGCGAGCCCGAGCTGATTGCCCGGGCAGTCGCAGGAGACCGCCAGGCCGCGCGCGAGCTGTACGACGCGCACGCGCCCAGGGTCTTCCGGCTGGCCTTTCGCCTCGCCGGCGACGACGAGATCGCACGAGAGCTCACGCAGGAGACCTTCATCCGGGCGTTCGCCCAGCTCGGTCGCTTTCGGGGTGAGTCGGCGCTGTCCACGTGGCTCCATCGCGTGGCGCTCAGCGTCATCTCGAACGCGATGAGAAAGGTGAAGCGGTTTCGCGCCCGCGAAGCCGATCTGGAGGAAGCGGATGGATTGCCGTCACCCGGCGGCGGCGTCGATCCGGACCTGCGGGACAGGCTGTACCGGGCGATCGACGAGCTCCCGGAGATTTACAGAGTGACGTTCATCATGCACGACGTAGAAGGCTACACGCACGACGAGATCGCGACCGCGCTCGGCATCGCCGAGGGCACCTGCAAAAGCAGATTGTCCGTGGCGCGTTCGCAGCTTCGCGAGAAGCTCTCGCCGATCGCGAAGGAGTGGATGGAATGACTGACAACATGGATCGAACCCCGGAGAAGCTTCGCGCAGCGTTGCGCGAGTACAATGACCCGCCTGAGTTGAAAACGGCGGATCTCGACGCCATGTGGCAAGCGGTGGAGTCGGCCGCGTTCGAGGAGCAGCGCGCGACGCCGATCGTCGTGGATCGTTTCTCGATGGCGCGTCTGCTGCCACTCGCCGCCACGCTCGTGATCGGCATAGGAATCGGACGCTTTGCCCTGCCCGCGACGGAGCCTGTTTCCCCGGCGATGGATGTCGCATCACTGGTGACTGATTCCGTGTCGCTCCAGGAGCCCTATCACTCGACGACGTCCCGGTATCTTGGCCAGGCGGTGGCGCTCCTCGCCTCGCTTCCCGCGGAGGTTCGCGAAGGACGCACGAACGAGCCGTACATGGGCCGCGCGCACGACCTGCTGCTGACCACGCGACTGCTGATGGATTCACCGGCGGCCGCTGAACCGCGCTTCCGAACCCTGCTCGAGGATCTCGAGCTCGTGCTGGCTCAGGTGGTCCGACTCCAGTCGGCCGAGAGCAGCGAAGAGCTGGAGCTGATCCGGCAGGCGTTGGAGCAGCGCGACGTACTACCGCGGCTGCGTTCTGCAGTCGCGAACATTTCTGCCGACGACTAGGAGACAGAGCGATGACCTCCCCCCGAGCGCTCTTGCATGTGATGATGATCGCCGCGGTGCCCGTGCTGGCTGCCGCGCAGGTTCCTCCCAGGCCCGCCACGCCGCCGCGTGCACCGGTTCCGAAAGCGGACCCCCGTCCCGTTCTCGCCCCGCGCCTCGACTTCGAGTACGAGTTCCACATGCTCGAGCCGATGATCAGCGAATCGGCAATGCTGGCCGCTGAACAGGTGCGACTCCATGCCGATGAGATCCGGCTCGCCGCAGAGCTGAGCCTCGACGTCGATGCCATCCGGGCAACGGCACAGCATGCCGCCGAGCAAGCGCGCGTCGCGGTCCGCGAGATGCGCTACGACTTTGGACCGATGCACATGGAGCCGATGATGATCGAGCCGATGCACATGGAGCCGATCCATATCGAGCCGTTCACCTTCGAGCCGGGCCGTGCACAGGAGGATGGTTTCCTCAGAGCGCGCCCGCGTGCACCTTGGGCGCAGGAAGATCCAGCAGATTCGCTCTATCGCGTCGCGCGCGAAGCGCTCAACCGGGGTGAGTATCGCCGCGCCGCACAGGTCTTCAATGAAGTCACCCGCAAGTATCCGCAGTCACGCTACGCGCAGGACTGCGCCTACTGGGAAGCGTTCTCGCGCTACCGCATCGGCACCACCGACGAGCTGCGTTTGGCTCTGCGGATTCTCGACGGCAAGGGAGATCTTCCGCTGAATGTCGAGCAGATGCTCGGCAACCGTCGAAACAACGGGTCGATCGACATTCCGTCCCTGCGCACTCGCGTGCTTGGCGCGCTCGCGGCCCGCGGCGATCGCGATGCGGAAGCCCGGCTCAAGGCCGAAGCCGCGCAGCAGGGCGGCGAGCGCTGCGATCGCGAGGAGGTGAGCGTACGTGCCGAGGCGCTCAACGCGCTCGCGCAGATGGACATCGCGGCCGCGATGCCGACGGTGCGGCAGGTGCTGACGCAGCGCGATGAATGCACCGTCGAGCTTCGACGCCGCGCACTGTATGTCGTCGGCCGGCAGCCGGGTCCGGACGCGACGACGATCATCGTCGACGTCGCGAAGAACGATCCAGACCGCGGGATTCGCGGCGAAGCGATGCGATGGCTGTCACGCGTCGGGGGCGATGCTGCCATTCCGCAGCTCGAGGAGCTTCTGCGCACGTCGACGGACGAACACACCCAGCGTGCCGCGGTGTCGGCGCTTGGCTCCATAGAGGGCGCCGCTGCCCGCCGCGCGGTGCGCGCGATCATCGAACGCAACGACGCTGCCGAGCGCGTACGCTACGAGGCGATTCTCAGCGTCGCCCGCGAGCGCGATGGGCGCGAGCCCAGCGCCGACGACATGGCCTATCTCCGGTCGCTGTATGGCCGGATTCCCACGACGAAGCTGAAGGAAGGCGTGCTGTCGGCGGTCGGCCGCGTTGCGACGCCGGAGAACGAGCAGTTCCTCCTCGGCATCGCCCGCAACGTCAATGAGCCGGCACCGCTTCGCGCCGCGGCGCTCCACCGGCTCGGCCGCATGGAAAGCGCGAAGGTCGAGGACATCGCGAAGCTCTACGACGTCGCCGATTCTCGCGGGATGCGCGAGCAGATCCTTTCAGCGCTATCGCAGCGCAATGAACCCCTGGCCATCGACAAGATGATGGAGATCGCGCGCCGTGACACCGATCCCCGCATCCGCTCCTACGCGATCAACCTGCTTGGCCGGAGCAAGAACGAGCGTGCGAAGGAGCTTCTCAAGCAACTCATCGAAAAGCCATGAGACACCTCATGTTCGCATCCGTCGCGCTCGCGAGCGTCGCGACCGACGTCACGGCGCAGTCGCTGGCCGATCGCGTGGCCAGTGCCTCACAGCCCCGCGTGCAGTTCACCTTCTCCGCCAGACCCGAGGCCTGCGGCAACGGGCGATCGTACTATCAGATCGCAGGCAATTCCTGGTATGGCTCGTACAACGAGGGCGACCGCCGCGAACCCTGCGTCAATGGTCCGGTGCGTGTGATGCTCGATCGCGCTGGCCGCGACGTGATCTCGATTTCCACGTTCGTCGGCCCGGTGCCCGAAGCGGTACCTGGTGTGGCGGACCTGGGTCGCGTCGGCACGCGGGACGCGAGCGACTACCTGCTCGGCATCGCC
>JBOHTL010000343.1:0-9472 GCA_050733735.1 Gemmatimonadaceae bacterium | reverse complement strand
TGACGCGCTGCGTCGTGCCACCCCGGATTCTGTGTATTTCAAATTCTTCCCAACAACTGCAACTTCATCCCGCGCCCTTCCACTTATCCCAGCCGCCTGAACTGTCTTAATCCGTCAGGCCACCTCTACCCGGCTCCTCCGCTTCTTCTATTAGGTAGTAACAACCAACACAGTTGAGTTCCGGACGTGCAGCTGCGTCTTTGAAGCCGCTGCGCGGAACCGCAAGCACTCGCACAGTGCGTGTGGTAAAATCGGCTATCCTGATTCCGCGTGGATTGCCATCTGGCAGAAAGATTTGGATGGTCTTCGCAGTTGTCATTATTGCTCGAATGCAAAACGGAGCGCATAAGCGCTCCGTTGCTCGATGGTGAACATTTGCGCTCTACGCAATTCTTACCCGCACTCGCTGAACCCGCAAACATGGCATTTCACGCACCCCTCAGCATACTCCAGCTGTGAGCCGCAGTCCGGACAAGTGCCCATGAAGCTCTCGCCATTGTCATAGCGACCAGTCATCTCAACATCGCCCTGCTGCGACCGCACGACCACCGGCTCCTTCGCCTTCGGCGGTTCATCCAGGCTCGGTGCGCCAGGCGCGCGCAGCTCGCTCGTCGTGAACAGGTCCTGCGGCACCCCCTGCACCTTGTCGCGCCACCAGTCATCCAGCGCGATGCCGATCGCGTCCGGTACACTCAACACCTTGTTCGGTCCGAGTCCCACCGCGCGATCGCTCGAGATGCCGCGCAACTGCTTGATGATGCTCTGCAGTGGGATCCCCGACCGCAGCGCGAGCGAGATCATCCGGCCCATCGCCTCTGCGTCGGCCATCGCCGAACCGCCGGCTTTGCCGAGCGTGATGAACACCTCGAAGGGCTGACCCTTCTCGTCTTCGTTGATACTTATGAATGCCACACCGAGCGGCGTCTCTTTACGATACGTGGTACCGCGGAGTTTGTCGGGACGCGAGCGCTTCTGACGGCGCATGGTGTTCTCCGTCTCGGCGTCGAACAGCTTCTGCTTCAGGCCTTCCACCTCCGCGCTCTTCTCCGCCAGCGTACCCTGAAGCTCGGCGACACGCTCACGCTGCTCGCGGGTCTCGGCCGGCGCTCCACTCCGCGCCGCGGCAGCGTCAGCTGTCTTGCCAGTGGACAGCACCTGGTTGTCGCGCGACCCATCGCGATACACGGTCACGCCCTTGCACTTGAGCTCATACGCGAGCTCGTAGATCGCGCGCACGTCTTCCACGGTCGCGGCGTGCGAGAAGTTGGTCGTCTTCGAGATCGCCGAATCGCAATGCTCCTGGAAGGCAGCCTGCATCCGGATGTGCCACTCGGGAGCGATCTCGTTCGCCGTCACGAAGACGCGCTGCCACTTCTCCGGCACCTCGGGCTGCTTCGCGGTTCCCTCTTTCGCGATGCGCTCCATCAATTCTTCCGAGTACCAGCCCTCGTTCTTCGCGATCTCGACGAAGTCCTCGTTCACGTCGGGCATCATGACGCCCGCCTGATTCCGCATGAACGCCACAGCAAAGAGGGGCTCTAACCCGCTCGAGCAGCCTGCAATAATTGAGATCGTTCCCGTCGGCGCGACCGTCGTCACATTGCAATTCCTCAACATCTGCATCGGACGGATGCGCTTTCCTTCCGCGTCGCGCGCGCAGGTCTCGTCCGGTCCCCAGATGCTCCGTGCCCACTCGGGGAACGGGCCGCGCTCCTTGCCGAGCCGCTCGCTCTCCCTCTTGGACTCGGCATCCACGAACTCCATCACCTTGCGGCCGAACTCCACGCCTTCGGGCGTGTCGTACGCGATCCCGAGACGCACGAGCGCGTCGGCGAAGCCCATCACGCCAAGGCCGATGCGGCGGATGCGCTTGGACAGCGCGTCGATCTCGTCGAGCGGGTACTTGTTGACGTCGATGATGTTGTCGAGAAAGTGCGTGGTGAGATGGATGTCGCTGCGGAACGCATCCCAGTCGAGCTGACCGTCCTTCACATAGTGGCCGACGTTGATGCTTCCGAGGTTGCAGACGTCGTACGCCAAAAGGGGTTGTTCACCGCAATTATGTACCACGAAGCCGTTGGCCACGAACGAGTGCGTCAGCGGCTCGGTGAGATCGTAGACAGTCTCTACACCATCCGGGACGAGCGACTCGAACCGAGCAATGAAGCGCTCGCGATATGGTCCGCGCTTGCCATAGGAGTCGAGGCGCGAGAGCAGCGCGTTGCGCTTCGTCTCGCCAAGAAACCCGATCTCCGCGGCGAACCGGCTGACGTTGTCGCGCGAGATCACGAGATCATGATCCGGCTTGCACTCGTACGACCTGCCGCCGAAGTCCACCGTGCGCGCGGGGTGCCGCTCGAAGTAAATGCGCGAGACGATGCCGAAATTGAGCAGCATCCGCTGGACGTCCTGCAGCAACGGCGCTGAAACGGAGGTGAGGCGCACGCTGACGCCCTTCGCGGGTGTGCCCGACACGTGACCGTCCGCCGTGAAGAGCGCCTGAAGAAAACCGCGCTGGCATTCCTCCGACGCTGTGAACATCCCCTGCGGCACGTGAGCGATCTTGTTCTCAGCGGTGATACCAAACTCCTCGCCCACCCACGTCTGGAGGCGCGTCGAACGGATGGTCGCCAACTCGCGCGATGGCACCTCCACCACACCGATCGGACGGCGCTCGGTCGCGGGATCCAGCGAGAGCACCTCGGCGACGTCGCGCGCGAACGCCGGCGCCATCGCCCGCTCTTCACCCCAGAATCCGAGCGACGCGCGCGGGTCGGCGGGACTCGACAGATGGCCGTCCGCGATGAGCCAGCCAAGCACACGGCCGGCGGCCGCCGACTTGCCCGCTCCGAAGCCGCCCTTGCGGTTCAGAAGATGGATCTCGTCACCGAGCTCGAGGCCCCGCGCCTCCACCCAGCCGCGGGCGGTCATGAACCGGTGGTCATCAGTCACGCGAATCTCGAAGCCTTCGCGCGTTCGCAGGCGGAACACCGGCTTGGTCCCTGTCCGGAACGGCACACCGGCGGGCCCGAACGAACCCGCACTGAAGCGTGAATCCAGCGTAACGGCTCGCGCCTCGCCGGCTTCAGCGAGCTGTGCGATCGGAAGAAGACCGCTGTCCGTGTATACGAGGGTGTCGCCCGTAACGCACGGGTTGGTCGCCTCATAGCTGCCGAGGTGCGGCACCGGGTTGTACGCGTTGGCTTCGTCGACGTAGAACACCCCCGGTTCGCCGGTGCGCCAGGCGCCGAGGATCATCTTGTCCCACACCATCTGCGCGTCGAGAGACCCGACGACCTTCTTCGAGTGCGGATCCATCAGATCGTAGTGCTCCTTCGAGTGCAGCGCCTGCATGAACTTCTCCGTGATTCCGACGGAGATGTTGAAGTTCGTGATCTGCGTCAGGTCTTCCTTGCAGGTGATGAACTCGAGAATGTCCGGATGGTCGACGCGCAGGATCCCCATGTTGGCGCCGCGGCGCGTGCCACCCTGCTTCACCGCGTCCGTGCTGGCGTCGTACAATTTCATGAACGAAACCGGGCCGCTGGCGACACCCGTCGTGCTCCGTACCATCGAACCCTTGGGCCGCAATTTGGAGAAACTGAATCCCGTGCCGCCGCCGCTCTGATGGATGAGGGCCATGGCCGCGAGCGTGTCGTAGATCCCGTTCCTGCCGTTACTGAGCGCGTCTTCGACCGGCAGGACGAAACAGGCCGACAGCTGGCCCAGGGGACGGCCCGCGTTCATCAGGGTGGGCGAGTTCGGGATGAACCGCCGCTGCGTCATGAGGAAATAGAACTGCTCCGCCGCCTCCACCACTGCGCCCTCCGACGCGCCGTACCGCGCGTCAGCCTCGGCGACGACGGTCGACACGCGCCAGAAGAGATCCTCCGGCTGCTCCACCGGCTGGCCCTTCTCGTTCTTCACGAGGTAGCGCTTCTCGAGAACGGTGCGCGCGTTCTGCGTCAGCGTGACTGGGCCGCTGGGTGGATTCAGGGGGAGCGTCATGACGGAGTGCCTCGTGTGTTCTGCGAAAGAGATTGGATGAAAAGCTTCGTCGCTCTTCTTCCTTATTTATATGGATGTTTCGACGTTTCAGCGTTTCAACGTTTCAGAGGTTTCGAGGCGGAGGGGGGCGCGCTGAAACGTTCAAACCCTGAAACGTTCAAACTGTGGTTCTATTGTGGGCGCGGATGTTATCCCGACACGTGAAACCGCGCCAGATCCGTGCTAAGTCGTTGTGTTGTCGAGTCTTCAGTTGCATACATCACGAACGTGCGACGCGAACATGACAGAATGCCGATTGATTGGTTACTTGTTGACACCAAATGAGTTAAGCGTGCTCGAGCGGCGGCTGGTCGCTGATCACATGGCACAAATGCAATGTAATCAATGGGTTAGGCTGCTGGAACCGATGCGAGAATCGAGGCAAATGGAGATCCGCACAGCGATTCCACACGTGTGGACTCATGTGGACTTGCCCGGTAACACGAGTCGTCGGGCGCACCCCTACGATCTTCTCCGCGTCCTCTGCGCCCTCTGCGGTTCGACTTTTTTCAAAACCTTGAACCGCAGAGGACGCGGAGGACGCAGAGGGATGTCATTTTTGGAATATCCCAGGAGGATCTGAAATGAGATTGCGTTCGTCGCTGATCGTTGCTGTGATGGTCGTCGCCGCCGGCTGCAACGACAACATCACGGACCCGAACCCGCCGGTCATCACGCTGAGCGCGCAGCAGGCGGGGGCAATCGCCGCGAGCGCGGAGGCGTTCGCGCAGGTCCACCCGGACCTCGAGTGGCTCACTGATTCCATCGAAGTCGTGGTGCGCGCGGGAGCGCAGGCCAAACGGATCGTCGTGACGTCCCAGGGAGTGGAGATCGCCTACTACGCCGTCGGACTTCAGCGCGAAGTGATCGCGGCAACGTCGAGCTTCTCGACCTGGCATCTGATCGCGTTCGACAATCCGTCGAACCCGACCGAGTTCGTTCTCGCGAACGGCTTCGCGTCGAGCTCCACGACCACCCCGCCCACTTCGGCGGACGGCGGCTTCGGCGGTGACGACGTGTTCGCACACTTCATCAGAGTGGACGACGGGGTCATCACTGATTGGCGCGCGATCACAGGCGGCGCGACATTCATGACCGCGACGTCGGGTGGCGAGTGTCCGGTGACCGGCACCCCGCCCGAGGGCGTGACATGCGCGCTCGGAGAGATCGAGGTCAGCTTCGACATCGTGTTCACGACGGTGCCCGCCGGCAACGAAAGTCGCACGGCGAACCTGCTCGCGACGCGGGTGCCGGGAGCGGTGCTGCGATTCGAGCCCGTGGACTGACGCGCATGAAATGACACCGAGGGTGTCTTATAACCCCGGCCATCGCCTATTGCCGCGCTTTTGTCCACACGACTAGTGCACCGCATCCTCCCGCCACGGTGAGCACCGACGACTTCATGGGCAGGCGTCCCTGGAATTCCGTGGGCACGATCGTCGGCCGTTCATACAACTCCATCGCGTATACCTGATCAGGCGCGACATGGTCGTCGAGCTGCTCAGTGTGGAAGTATGTCCCGTCCACAAACAGCCAGAGACACTTCGGATCGCGACGGGGGATCACGCTGTAGCCGCGACTCGACTTTCGCAGCTCGATGCCGCGCGCGTCGCGCAAATACTCTGAGGCATGGAAGATTCTCTTGGCGACGGAGTCCACGCGCTCGGGGGATACGAACGTCCCCAATCCCAGGTGTTGCCGCGACTCGAATCCCGTCGCGCGAAACCTCCGGGAGCGCGCCACCGCGGTCGCTTCGACACTCTGTAGGATCTGCACGCGTCGGAGCCTGATGGCTACGACGATGGTCGTATCCGCGAGAATGGTCACACTGAATGCAACGGGTCGGTAGCCGAGGCGTACGACTCCGACGGTGATCTCGTGCGCTGGCAAGGTCGCCAGATGGAAGCGTCCGGAGTCGTCGGTAATGGATGAGATCTCGAGTCCGTCCACCACTAAGGTCGCGAACCGGATTGGAGCTCCGACTGAGTCGGAGACGACGCCGGCGAGCGCTCCCTGGCGTGTCGCCGTTGCCTGCGCGACAGCATCGTCGCCGAACGCCAAGACAGCCATCGCGAAAAGGAATGTCGCTCTCACGCTCACGAGAATACGGACTCCAACCATGCACCGACAAGAAGGGCCAGGACAGTCTTTGGGCTTGGCTCGCACGCTGAAACCCTCAGACCCCCTGTCTCTGCATTCGCACGAATTCATATCGAATCGTTCCTTCTTCTGATCCAGGTCCGATCAGACTGAAGCCGCACTTCGCGAGCACGCCGATGGAGGGCTCGAGTCCCGGGAGCGTCTCGGCGATGACACGGGTGACGCCAGGTGTCGCGAACGCGCGATCGATCAACGCGCGCGTGGCTTCCGTGGCGTATCCTCGGCGCCGATGTTCGGACACGACGCCATAGCCGACCTCCACAGAGCCGTCTTTCGGCATTCCCTTGTAGCCGACGACGCCGACGAGTGTGCGGGGTTTGCGAAGAACGACCCAGTAGAAACCCCACGCCGGATCGTTTGAAGGTTCGCTCAGCCATCGCAGCGTCCACTCGAGCGCGTCGCGATCGAGCAGGTCCGGCGGCCACGAGGGCGGGATGATCGCGTCGAGCTGCACGCCGAGCGCCGCGACGTCTTCGATCGCGCTGCGGACCGTCTCCGTCGAACCGGGAATGAGGTGCAGTCTGTCTGTGATGATCATACCGCGCAGGAAACTACGTTCTCGGCCCGCCGCCGTGATGTTGACATACGGCGGCGGTGAGTTCTCGGCCCGGCGCTTCGCGCCGGTGGGCGAGCGGCTCGCTCACCGCGCCGCAGGCGCGCCGAGAACGCACCCGCGTCGCATCATTCTTAGTCGACGCGGGGCCGAGAACCGAAGGTGAGCGAGCGCGCCATGGCACTTTTGTGCGCGGCTCAACGCAGTTAATCGCTCCGCACCGCGATCAACGGATCCACAGTACTCGCCCGCCGCGCCGGCAGATAGGCGGCCAACAACGCGACGAGCAACAGAAGCGCCGTGACACCTCCGAGCACCGCCGGATCGCGCGGCGTCACCCCATAGAGCAGGTTCGCCAGCTGTCGCACCACCGCGACTGTGACGGCCAGACCGACCACGCTTCCGAGGATGAGCGGCACTGACGCACTGAGGAGCGTCTCGCGCACCACGCGGCGCTGGGATGCGCCGAGTGCCATGCGGATCCCGATCTCGCGGGTGCGCTGCCCCACGACGTAGGCCATGACGCCCGCGACGCCGATGACCGCCAGAAGCAGCGCGAGAAATGCAAATACGCTCATGAGCAGCGTCGCGAACCGCGGCTGAGTCACCGACGCGGACACGACGTCATCCATGGTCCGCGGATCGACGATCGGCAGCAGCGCGTCCACGGCGTGCACCTGGTCGCGCACGGCGCCCACGAGACTGGTTGGCTCGAGCCCCGGCGCGGCGCGGACGACGACGTTGACGTCCTCCCATGGCGCCTGGGCATGCGGGAAGTAGATGATGGCGGACGGCGGACTGCCCAGGGTGCGGTCAAGGATGTCGCGCACGATGCCGACGACGGTGCCTCCGGCGCGCGCGGTGTCCTCGGTGAATCGTGTGCCGATGCGAACGATGTGGCCGATCGGGTTCACGTCCTTCCACAGCATGCGCGCCGCGGATTCGTTCACGAGCACGACCGGCGCCGATCCCAGTCTGTCACTCGCCTCGAACATCCGACCCTGCGCCAGAGGAATCCGGAGCGTCTCGAGCGCCGAGGGCGAGACGATCCGAATCTGCGCCGACGGCTGTTCCGTCGACGGAATGCGCTGGCCGTCGATCGACCCTATGCTGATGCTGTAGCGATCGCCGTCGAGCGGCAGCATGGACATCAGCCCCGCCCGTTCGACGCCGGGGAGCGCCGCGATGCGACCGACGATGTCTTCATACGCCAGCGCGACGCGCCGCGAGGAGTCGTACCGCGCATCGGGCAGTGCCAGCGAGAACACCAGCGTCTGTTCCGCGTCGAACCCCGCGTCCACGCGCTGGAGCGTCGCGAAGCTCTTGATCAGGAGACCGGCGCCCGAGAGGAGTATCACCGCCAGCGCGATCTCGCCGGCGACGAGCATCGAGCGCAGCGATCCGACACGGCGATCGCCGGCGTCCGCGCGTCCGCCCGACTGCAGGCCGCGCTGGAGGTTGTGACGGCGCGACGCCTGGAGCGCGGGCGCCAGCCCGAACAGCACACCCGCCAGGAGAGCGAGCAGGAACGTGTACGCGCCCGCGCTGAGCTGGATCTGCAGGTCGCCCACCTGACGCAGCGACTCCGGACGCAGCGCGTCGAGCGCGCCCGTGAGGCCACGCGCGAGGAGCAGGCCCGCTGCTCCCCCGCAGAGCGCCAGCAGCACGCTCTCGGTGAGCGACATGTACAAGAGGTCCCGCGAGCTGGCGCCCAGCGCCAGACGCACCGAGAACTCGCGACCGCGCGCGGTACCGCGCGCCAGCACCAGGTTCGCGACATTGGCGCAGGCGATGAGCGCCACGAGCGCCACCGCCACGAGCAGAACGAGCAGCGCGCGCCTGGGGGTGTCGCCCACCAGGTCGTCCCGCAGCGTCGCGAGCGACGCGCTGTAGTCCTTGTTGGTATTTGGATACTGCGCCGCGAGCCCCGCCGCGACCCGCTTCAGGTCCGCTTCGGCGGACGACGCCGGGGCGCCCGGCGCGAGCAGACCGATCACGTCCAGATAATGCGCGCCGCGCTGCGTCTGCAGCGTTCGAGCAGTGAACGCGAGCGGCGTCCAGAGCTGGGCGCGACCCGGATACCGGAACCCCGGCGGCATCACGCCAATGATGGTGAAGGCGTCGCCGTCGAGCTGAACGCTTCTGCCGACGACGTCGGCATTGCCGGCGAACATCTGCTGCCAGATGCCGTGCGACAACACGACCACGTTGGTGCTGCCGACTTCGGCTTCGGAAGGAGCGAACGCCCGGCCGAGCATCGGCGCGACGCCAAGGACGTCGAAGAACCGTTGCGTGACCATGGCGGCGCCGATCGACTGTGGTTCACCCAGGCCGGTGAGCGTGCGTGAATGGGGGTAGAACGCCGCCATCTCGCTGAACGACTTCGTCTGCTCGCGCCAGTCGTGGAAATCCGGCGGCGAGGTGGAAAAGGGTCCGAAGGGTGCCTGCGTGTACAGCGCGGTGACGCGATCGGCGTTGGGATACGGCAGGGGTCGCAACAGCGCGGCTTCGACAACACTGTACACGGCGGTGTTGGCGCCGAAGCCGAGTGCCAGCGTCGCGATCGCGGCGATGGTGAAGACCGGCGCGGTGCGCATCCGTCGCGCCGCGTAGCGGACGTTGTGCCACAGGTCTCGCATGTGCTCTCTCCGATGAGTGGCGCGCTCGATCTCCGAGTCGATGCGCTTGAGATACCGGCGGGCGTCGTCCATG
>JBOHTL010000342.1:0-4519 GCA_050733735.1 Gemmatimonadaceae bacterium | reverse complement strand
GAGCCATCAACCACTGGTCGATCTGACGTGTCGTGTTGTCAGCGGGGCCCGCGGAGTCTTGTTTCACCAAACGGCCGTCCGGTGTGTGGATCGTCCACCGCCACCACGTTGCATCGTGGTTTGGTTTTCCGTTCGGCCAGCTTTCGGCGCGTTTGGCCCACAACGAGTTGTACACGTACCGCATGCGGCGGACGTCCACGCCGAGTGATGGGTCGTACAAGCTGTTGTCGAGCCAAAAGGCCAGCCGGTTCCCGCAGGACGACTGATGCGGTTCCGGGTCGTATCCGAGCGTAGCTGGGCACGTCGTCGTGAATCGAACGCCGGGAAGTCGCTGCGGCAGGATGAGCATCGAGTGACGCTCCGCCATCGATCGCCTCACTGCGTCCAGGAGGTCACCACGCTCGACGAGCTCTGCGCGCGCCATGACCTCGTACAGCGCGAACTCGCACTTCACGTCGGGCAGCGGGTAGTCGATCGGTGGCGGCGAATCTTTCACCATGTCGCAGCCGCGATCGATGATCGGATCTGCGATGTGGACGATGCCGCTCGTTGCAATCCAGGATTGAAGCGCGTCGGGCCGGTGCACCGCCATCGCCGTGTATGGCATCAATTTCTGACGTTCAGCAAGCCTGTCGAAAGAGCCTGGATGAACGTTGCTCGTGGCATAGACCGCGAATGCTGCGTTCTCCGGCCAGCCGACGAGCGTGCGTTCCACGAGCGGCCTGCCACGGTTGCCGGGAGCAACCACCACCTCCTCGACCACGTATCCGTCGATCATCCCGGAAGCGCCGTTCTGCGTGATCATCAAGGCGTTGTTGCGAACGAGATTGGTCCACCGGAAATGGCCCGCGCTTCCCATTCGCGTGAAGATCCCGTTGACTCCACTCAGGTCACCGTGCTCGAACTTCTTCGTGGCCTCCCGGGCGATCTCACGGGCTTCCGGCGCCGTCGGCTTCTCGCAGCCGGCGAGCATGGAGCTCAAGCCGAGCAAGATTGCTGCGCGTTTATGCATCTTCTTCAAGACGCTCGCGCAGCGTGTATTGTCACGCCACACATCCATTCGGAGCGACCTAGAGCGGCAACTCAGCTCCTTCCTGCTCCCGTCTCACCACCGGGTGCTCCTGCGTCACGCTCCCCGACTCGATCATCGCGGCAGCCGCCTGCACCGCGTCCGTCGTTCCCGCGACGGCGAGCAGATCGCCGCTGCGCAGCATCTCACTGCCGTGCGGCGCCAGCACCTGCTCTTCGGGCCGCAGGATGGCGAGCACCGTCGCGCCCGTAAGGCCGCGCAGGTTCAGCTCCGCCAGCGTCTTCCCCGCCGCGGGACTGCCCGGCTCGACGCGCACGGGCGTCGGCTCCCCCAGCCCCGGCAGGAACGAATGCACCTGCTCGATCGTGCGTTCCATCTGCTCGCGCTCCGTGGCGGAGTTCGACATCTGGCGCGACAGGGCGCCCGCGATCACCTCCGCGCCGGCGCGCGCGTGCCCTTCGAGATTCGTGGCGCTGCGCCAGAAGCCGACGCCCACCCCCACCATCAGCAGCACCAGGACGATCTCCATCGAGAATCCCGGCGCGAAGGGACGCGTCAGCGCGAGCAGCGGCAGCGCGATCGCGAGGATGATCGCCATCTGCAGCGTCACGACCAGTGCCCGGCGCGGCGCGGCGGCAATGTCGACCTTCCCTTCCGCGGCGGACGGCAACGCGCGCAGCGCCAGCTCCAGTCCCAGCCGGCGCGCTCCCTGCAGCAGTCCGAGCACGAGCGGGATTCCGACGGCCAGCGCGCCACCGATCACGATGAGCTCCGCAATCTCGTCTTCCGCGCCGGTCCACGCACGCAGGATCGTCGTGAATCGCGGCATCTCCACGGCCGCCGCGATGATGACGACGGCGAGCAACACACCGTCGAGCAGCAGAAGACCGGTGAGCCGACGCACGCGCGAGCGCTTTTTCGGCTCCGTCGGCGCGCTGCGCAGCCGTTCGATCCATGATCCATAGAGCGACGCGAAGGTCTGGATCGGGTGCGGCAGCTTGGCGTCCACCCAGGCCGCGGCAGGCACCGCGCTCCTGATCAGCCAGGGCGTCGTGAGGATGGTAATCGCCGAAACGGTTACCGCGATCGGCAGGAGGAAGTCACCCGTTGCGCCGCTCGCGAGACCGACCCCCGCAATGATGAACGAGAACTCGCCGATCTGCGCCAGACTCATCCCCGACTGCACCGCGCTGCGCGGAGCGTAGCCGGTGAAAAATGCCGCGACCGTCACGAAAAGCACTTTCCCGGTGATGACGATCACGGTGAAAACCAGCACGGCGGGCCAGTATCGCATGATCACGCGCGGATCGAGCATCATGCCGACCGCCACGAAGAAAATGGCGGCGAAGATGTCGCGCACCGGACGCACGAGATGCTCGACGGTCTTTTCCTCTCCCGATTCAGCGATCAAAGAGCCGGCGATGAACGCGCCGAGCGCCACCGAGTAGTCGAAGGCGAGCGCGGCGAGCGCGGCGGCGAAGCAGATGCCGACGGCAGTGATGAGCGTGGTCTCGGAGCTTCCGCGCCGCACCACGGCGCGCATGACGCGCGGGACCAGCAGCACTCCGATCAGGATGAGCGCCGCGAGAAACGACAGCAGGCGAATCGCGGTGATGCCGATCGTGAGCGTCGTCAGCGTTTCGCCGGCCGTGATGGTGGTGAAAACGGCGATGAGGAGGATGCCGATGAGATCCTCCATGATCAGGATGCCGAGCACGAGCTCTGTGAATCGGCCCTGCACTCGCTGCTCCTCAAAGGCCTTCACGATGATCGTGGTGCTCGAAATCGCCACCACGGCGCCGGCGAACATACTCTGCAGATTGGTCCAGCCGAACGCCCGCGCGGCGGTGTAGCCGACGAACATCATCATTCCCGTCTCGGCAACCGCGACGAGGCCCGCGGTGGGTGCCACGCGAATCACCGCTCGAAGGCTGAACTCGAGACCGAGCGAGAACATCAGCAGAATGACGCCGAGCTCGGAGAGCGTGAGCACCGTCGCCGTATCCGCAACGAGCGGGATCGGCGTGTACGGGCTCGCGATGAAGCCCGCCAGCAGATACCCGAACACCACCGGCTGCTTCAGCCGTTGGAAGACGACCGTCGTGACCGCCGCGAGGCAGAGGACGACGGCGAGGGTCTGCAGCAGATCGTGAGCGTCGTTCATGCGATTTCGGCGACCGCCTGAGCAGAAGTATATTCGCTCGATGCTCGCCGAGACTCCCTTCCACGCGCGTACGTCGCGTCTCGTTCGCGCCCAGACCTGGCGCCGCTGGGCGGGGCATCAGGTTGCCTCGGCGTACGACCCGCAGCCCGATCGGGAATACGCCGCCATTCGGAATTCCGCGGCGTTGATCGACGTGTCGCCGCTCTACAAGTACCGCGTCGCCGGTCCCGACGCCGAGCGGCTGCTCGATCGGATGGTCACGCGCGACGTGACGAAGTGCGCCGTCGGCCAGGTGCTGTACACGCCATGGTGTGACGCGCACGGCAAAGTGGTGGACGACGGGACCGTGAGCCGCCTCGACGAGACGACCTGGCGTCTCACCAGCGCCGATCCGAACCTGCGCTGGCTCACGATGAACGCGCACGGCATGGACGTGCGCATCGAGGACGTCTCGCGCAGCACGGCGGCGCTCGCGCTTCAGGGACCCCTCTCGCGCGCGATTCTCGAGCAGCTCACGCCTGAAGACCTGAGCGCGCTCAGGTACTTCCGTCTCACGCACACCACGCTGAACGACATTTCAGTGACGATCTCGCGCACCGGGTACACCGGCGATCTCGGCTACGAGATCTGGGTGCCGGCGGGCAAGGCCGTCGCCGTCTGGGACGCTGTCGTCGACGCCGGCGCGGCCTATGGCATCGTCCCCGCGGGCATCTGGGCACTCGACATCGCGCGCATCGAGGCCGGGCTCGTGATGCTCGACGTCGACTACTTCTCCGCGCATCACGCGATGATCGAGGACCAGAAGTCGTCGCCGTACGAGCTGAACCTCGGCTGGACCGTGAGCGACACGAAGGGACCCTTCAACGGCCGGCAGGCACTGCGCGACGAGAAGAAGCGCGGTCCGTCGTGGAGCTTCATAGGGCTGGAGGTCGACTGGGTGTCCTTCGAAAGGCTGCACCTGGAGCGCGGACTGGCTCCGCACGTCCCCAACATCGCGTGGCGCGCGAGCGCGCCGATCATGCGGAGGGGGAGCTCGAAGCAGGTCGGGTACGCCACCAGCGGTACCTGGTCGCCGCTGCTGAAGCGCTACATCGCATTAGGGCACCTGGGCTCGTCCGAGGGCAAGCCGGGGACCGAGCTCGAACTGGAGATGACCATCGAACATCGTCGCAAGCGCGTCAAAGCCGTCGTTCGGAAGCTTCCCTTCTTCGATCCGGCCAGAATGCGCGCATGATCGTCGCGGCTCTTGCCATTCTCGTCGCAGCGGCGCTCCCGCAGGTGCCCGATTTGTCGACCGTGATGCCGCTGGTGCCACTCGGCAGCAC
>JBOHTL010000341.1:0-2873 GCA_050733735.1 Gemmatimonadaceae bacterium | reverse complement strand
GAGACCCCGCTGGAGCTCATGCAGCGGCTGCAGCCCGACGTCCTGGTGAAGGGCGGCGACTATACTGAAGCGACCATCGTGGGCGCCTCCGATGTTCGGAGGCGTGGCGGGCGGGTCGTCGTGGTTCCACTCACGCCAGGCCAGTCGACGACATCGATCGTGGAGAAACTCCGTGGCAGCAGCTGAGACACCCGCCGTACCGATCCGCACCGGGCGCGCCGCGCACGAGATGCGTCCGCTCTCGCTGGAGCGCGACGTGGCGCCGTACGCCGAGGGCTCGTGTCTCGTCGCGTTCGGCGACACCCGCGTCCTCTGCGCCGCCACGGTGGACGACGGTGTGCCGGGATGGCGCAAGGGCGCGGGGCTCGGCTGGATCACGGCGGAGTACGCGATGCTGCCGCGCGCGACGCGAACGCGCACGGCGCGCGAACGGTCGCAGCTCGGCGGCCGCACGCAGGAGATCCAGCGCCTGATCGGGCGCAGCATCCGCGCGATGCTCGACGACTATAAATTCGGTGAGTTCACCGTGCGTCTGGACTGCGACGTGCTGCAGGCGGACGGCGGCACGCGGACCGCGGCGATCACCGGCGCCTGCGTCGCCACGGTTCAGGCATTCGAGTGGATGCAGTCCACTGGCCGCCTTGCGGCGTCACCGGTGCGTCGTCGTGTGGCGGCGGTCAGTGTAGGGGTCATCGGCGGGGAGCCGAGACTGGATCTCGATTATCCCGAAGACGTGGCGGCCGACGTGGACATGAATGTCGTCATGAGCACCGAGGGGAGGTTCGTGGAGGTGCAGGGCACCGGCGAGCACGGCACGTTCGCGCGCGACGAGCTGGATCGGCTCCTCGACCTGGCGACATCCGGCCTGCGGGAGATCGACACGGCGCAGCGTCGCACGCTGGAAGGGGGGGGGGCGGGGCGCACTGGCGGGTAAGCTGCGACCTACGCGAGTACTTCTGGCGACCCGGAGCGCGGGAAAGATCCGGGAACTACGCGCGCTGTTCGTCGCGCGGCAGATCGAGGTCGTTGGCCCCGCCGACGTAGGCGCGTCGCCGGATCCTGCGGAAGAAACGCTGGAATCGGCAGAGACGTTCGAGGAGAACGCGCTGGCGAAGGCGCGCTGGTTTCATCGACGCACGGGTATGCCGACGGTCGCCGATGATTCCGGGCTCTGCGTCGATGCGCTCGGCGGCGCGCCGGGGGTGCGGAGCAAGCGCTGGAGCGGACGAACGGATCTCGAAGGACAGGCCCTCGACGACGCGAACAACACGCTGCTGTTGACGAAGCTGGACGGCGCGCAAACGCGCCGCGCGCGGTACGTGTGTGCGGCCGCGTTCTGTGACGGCGTACGTGAAATCGTGGAGCGTGGCGAATCGGCGGGCGACATCACGGAGCGCCCGCGCGGGAGCGGGGGATTCGGATACGATCCATACTTTCTGTCGGCTGATCTTGAGCGCACGTTTGCGGAAGTCTCGCTGGAGACGAAACAGACCGTGAGTCATCGGGCGCGAGCGTTCTCGAAATTGTTGTTGCGATTGGCGTCGGTCGCTCACCTCGGTTGAGCTGCGCGCAAGTGTGCTATAGCGCGCTCGCTCACCTCGGTCGCACTGCGCGCAACCTCGGTTGACCAGTGCTTTTTGTCGGACTACATTGCGAGGCTCTACGGGGCGTAGCGTAGCCTGGTATCGCGCCTGCTTTGGGAGCAGGAGGTCCCCGGTTCAAATCCGGGCGCCCCGACTCCAGAGATGAAGCGCCAGTAGCTCAGGTGGATAGAGCAACAGCCTTCTAAGCTGTGGGTCGGGGGTTCGAGTCCCTCCTGGCGCGTTCCTCAGCTGCGGTTCGAGCTGCGCGCAAGAGTAATGCGGCGCGCTCGCTCACTTTCAGTTCGGGGCCATTAGCTCAATTGGTTAGAGCAACTGACTCTTAATCAGTAGGTTCTAGGTTCGATTCCTAGATGGCCCATTCTGGCTCTCATTCGAGTCTTTTTATTGATGAGTTTGGTGGAACTCGGGTCGGAAGACGGGGTTGAAGTCCGACCGGGTCGTCGCTAAGATCAGTGACCGCGCAGGTAGCGCGAGAAGCCCCACGTAAGAGCTTGCTGTATTGAATGTTATAAGCTAGCTCTGCCGCAGAAGTTTCGGTTGGACGTGGTTGAAATCGAGCGAACAAACGTTTAACTTGTTTGACTCGGCAGGAATGTCGAGGAGACGCTCGAAGGGGTTACCCGGCTGGAAGGATCGAGGCGGGCCCGACCGCAAAATCAAGATGCGAAAGCAGTTGACGATTCGGTACGAGCAGGTTATGATTGAAGGCTGTCGCGGAATGCGACGCTGATTTGCAGAAGCTGATTGAAAATCGATTGTGGGAAAATGGATGTGCGAGGCGACTCGTCGACTCGGTGCTCGTGATGAGAGTGCCGACGAGAGTTCAACTCAATCAAACAAGTGATTCGGACACGCTGTCACACGCGACAGCGTGCGACAGCTGTTCGAAAAGAGCTGATTTAACTCTATTGGAGAGTTTGATCCTGGCTCAGGACGAACGCTGGCGGCGTGCTTAACACATGCAAGTCGTGGGGGGGTAGCAATACCTCACCGGCGAACGGGTGCGTAACACGTGAGCAACCTACCGATCTCTGGGGGATAGCCGGCCCAACGGCCGGGTAATACCGCATACGCTGTTTCAGGGGAGTCCCTGGGGCAGGAAACCTCCGGGGGAGATCGAGGGGCTCGCGGCCTATCAGCTAGTTGGCGAGGTAACGGCTCACCAAGGCGATGACGGGTAGCTGGTCTGAGAGGATGGCCAGCCACATTGGGACTGAGAAACGGCCCAGACTCCTACGGGAGGCAGCAGTGGGGAATCTTGCGCAATGG
>JBOHTL010000340.1:0-3042 GCA_050733735.1 Gemmatimonadaceae bacterium | reverse complement strand
CAGGGCAGAGCGATTCCGCGTCGCTCGACAATGCCCTCGAGCTCCTCGTGCAAGCTGGTCGGTCGCTCCCGCACGCGATGCTCATGCTGATTCCGCAGGCGTGGGAGGGCGACGACACGCTTGCGCCTGAGCGCCGCGCGTTCTTCGACTATCACGCGTCGCTGATGCAGCCGTGGGATGGCCCGGCAGCCATCGCCGTCACCGACGGACGACACATCGGCGCCATGCTCGACCGCAACGGTCTGCGGCCCGCTCGCTATCTCGTGACCAACGACGATCTCGTCGTATTGGCGAGCGAAGCGGGCGCGCTTCCGGTTCCGATCGACAACATCCGCGCGAAAGGTCGTGTGCGCCCCGGGACCATGTTGCTCGTGAACACCACCCAGGGACGGATCGTCGAGGACGACGAGGTCAAGAACGAGCTGGCCGCGTTGCATCCGTACCAGCGCTGGCTGACGGAACAACACATCCCGCTGCCGACGCGTGCCGCACCAGACGAGGACACTCGGACGCCGATCGAGCTCGCGCGGCGCCAGCAGACCTTCGGCTACACGCGCGAAGATCTCCGGATGCTGCTCGCGCCGATGGCCGCGACGGGCGAGGAACCCGTGGGATCCATGGGCAACGATACGCCCCTCGCGGTGCTGTCCGACCGGCCGCAGCTCCTGTACGCGTACTTCCGGCAATTGTTCGCGCAGGTCACGAATCCCGCCATCGATCCCATTCGCGAGCGTCTCGTCATGTCGCTCGGCGTGCGGCTCGGGGCGTTGCCCAACCTGCTGGATCCGACGCCTGAGCTCCGACACCTGCGCCTCGAGCACCCCGTGCTCGATTCGGCGACGTTCGAGGCCCTCCCGGTCGCAGGACTTCGCACGGCGTTTCTCGAAGGAATCTTCCGCGCCGGTGCGGGAGCTCAGGCGCTCGAGCGCGCCGTGGAAGCCATGTGCGCATCCGCCGCGGCCGCAGTGCGCGCCGGCGCGGAGCTGCTCGTGCTCAGCGATGCCGGCGCCGACGCGGAGTGGGCGCCGATTCCGTCACTGCTCGCCGTCTCGGCCGTTCACCATCATCTGATCCGTGCGCGTCTACGCTCCCGCGCGAGCATCGTCGTGCGAACGAGAGAGGCTCGCGATGTCTCGCAGATCGCTCTGCTCATCAGCTATGGCGCCAGCGCGGTGTATCCGGAGCTCGCGCTGGAGACGGTCGCGGACCTGGTCGCGCGAAGGGAACGGCCGGAGCTCACGGACGCGTCGCAGGCCCAGGCCGCGTACGTGAATGCCGTCAAGAAGGGATTGCTGAAGATCATGTCGAAGATGGGCATATCGACATTGTCCAGTTATCACGGCGCGCAAACGTTCGAGGCCGTCGGCCTGTCCGTGGCCACGGTGCAGCGGTACTTCAGTGGCACGGCCTCCCGTCTGGGCGGCATCGGGCTGCGGGAAATCGCGGAGGAAACGCTTTCGCGGCATTCACGCGCGTGGCATTCGCGCGCTCCGGCGTCACGTCTCGATGACGCCGGCATGCTGCACTACCGTCTCGAGGGCGAGAAACACCTGTGGAACCCCCGGACGATCGCGACCCTGCAGTGGGCGGCGCGTTCGGGACGTTACGACACATTCAAGGAATTCACGCGCGCCGCGGATGCGGACAGCCGCGATTCCACGCTTCGCGGACTCCTCGATTTCGCCGACGCAACGCCGGTGCCCATCACCGAGGTCGAACCGGCGTCCTCCATCGTCCGACGCTTCGTCGCGGGCGCCATGTCGTTCGGATCGCTGAGTCGCGAAGCACACGAAACGTTCGCGGTCGCGATGAACCGAATCGGCGGACGCAGCAACACCGGCGAAGGTGGCGAAGATCGCGCGCGCTTCGGCACGGAGCGCAACAGCGCGATCAAGCAGGTGGCCTCCGGACGCTTCGGTGTGACCACGGAATACCTGGTGAATGCCACCGAGCTGCAGATCAAGATCGCTCAGGGGGCGAAACCCGGCGAAGGCGGTCAGCTTCCCGGGCACAAGGTGGACGCCATCATCGCGCGCACGCGCCATTCCACGCCGGGCGTCACGCTGATCTCTCCCCCACCACATCACGACATCTACTCGATCGAGGATCTCGCGCAGCTCATCCACGACCTCCGCAGCGTGAATCCCAGCGCGACGATTTCGGTGAAGCTGGTCGCCGAGGCGGGCGTCGGCACCATCGCGGTCGGCGTGGCGAAGGCGCGCGCCGATCTGATCACGATCTCCGGAGACTCCGGCGGTACCGGCGCCTCCCCGCTTTCATCGATCAGGCACGCCGGTGTTCCGTGGGAGCTCGGACTTGCGGAGACTCAACAGGCGCTGCGCCTCAACGCATTGCGTCATGGCGTGCGCCTGCAGACCGATGGGCAGATGAAGACCGGCCGGGACGTCGTCGTCGCGGCGCTGCTCGGAGCCGACGAGTTCGGCTTCGCGACCGCACCGCTCATCGTCGAAGGCTGCGTGATGATGCGCAAATGCCATCTGAACACATGTCCCGTGGGCATCGCGACGCAGGATCCCGTGCTGCGCGAGAAGTTCTCCGGTCGTCCGGAGCACCTCGTCAACTTCTTCTTCTTCGTGGCGGAAGAGGTGCGCGAGATTCTTGCGCGACTTGGCGTTCGGGCGTTGGACGACATCATCGGCCGCGCGGACCTGTTGCGTCCTCGACAGGTCGGGCATTTCCGACGCGCCTCGCTCGACCTGGCGCCGCTGCTGCACGTGCCGGAACCACTCTTCGACTCCGGCGCCCGGAGTCGAGCGCGCCGACACGAGCAGACGGATCGAAATACGCTGCACGGCGCGCTCGATGCGCGGCTGATCGCGCTCGCGCGGCGCGCGTTGGAGGCCGGCGAGCGGATCACGACATCCTTGCCGATCGACAACACACAGCGTTCGGTGGGCGCGATGCTGTCGGGCGAAGTCGCGCGCCGGCACGGACACGACGGACTCCCCGACGACACGATCGTCTTCGACTTCACGGGATCCGCGGGGCAGAGCTTCGGTGCGTTCCTCGCGCGTGGCGTGA
>JBOHTL010000339.1:0-5058 GCA_050733735.1 Gemmatimonadaceae bacterium | reverse complement strand
GGAATCGCGGTTCACGCGCGATCTCATGCCGAATATGTCGTTCACCCCGGACTCGCGCGCGCTGGTCGCCGCCTGGGACGGGAAGATCAGGCGCGTCGAGATTCCATCCGGGCGTGCCACGGAGATTCCGTTCTCCGCCGATGTCGACGTACCGCTCGGCGCGCTCTCCAAGTTCGACTACGAGCTCAACGACTCCGTCCTCACCGTCGCGCAGATCCGCGGTCCGCGTCCTTCGCCAGATGGCCGCAAGCTCGCTTTCACCGCGCTCGACAAGCTCTGGACGCTGGATCTCACGGGGTGTCCGGCGGCCGGCTGCACGCCGCGTCGCCTCACGCGCACACCTCACGAGGTCGGCGAGCACATGCCGGTCTGGTCCCCCGACGGCCGGCACATCGCGTACGTCTCGTGGACGGAAGACGGCGGCGACATCTATCGCATCGGCGCCAATGGCGGCAACCCCGAGCGGGTCACGCGCCAGTCGGCGTTCTACACCGATCCGAGCTACACGCCAAACGGCCAGCGCATCGTCGCGTATCGCGGACCGCGCCAGCCGCGCATCGAGGAGATGCCGATGTACGGGCGCGAGCTGGTGTGGGTTCCCGCGGCCGGTGGCAACGTCACGAGCATCAGTCCGGTCGGTGGACAGAGCGGATTCCCGCACTTCGCGCGCGGCGACAACGAGCGCGTGTACGTGGCGCAGGGCTCCGCGGGCCTCGTCTCCATGCGCTTCGACGGCACCGATCGCAAGACGCACCTGCGCGTGACGGGCAATCCCGACTACCGCTCGCCGCAGTCGACGCCGAGCAACGCGCAGGAGATTCAGATCTCACCGGACGGTGAGCGCGCGCTGGCTGAAGTCGACAACAAGGTCTATGTCGTCGACATCCCGTTGATCGGTGCGCAGGCGCCCGCGGTGTCGGTGGCGAATCCGGCGAACGCCGCGGTTCCAGTGCGTCGTCTCACGCGCATCGGCGGCGACTTCAGCGGCTGGCAGCGCGACGGACAGCGCGTCCACTTCTCCATCGGGCGCAGCTACTTCACGTACGATCTGCCGCGCGCCGACTCGCTGATCCGGGATTCGACCGCCCGGGCCGACTCCGTTCGTCGCAATCGTCCCGCCGGCGGCGCTGACTCGAGCGCGCGTGTCGCTCTGGGTGGTGCCGATTCCACGCGCACGGATTCGACGCGCGCGGATTCGGCGCGCGCGAAGCCGGCCTACGAACCGGACCGGCTCAACGTCGTCATCAGCGTCCCGAAGGACAAACCGCGCTCCAGCATCGTGCTGCGCAACGCTCGCGTCATCACGATGAAGGGGGGCGCCGATGAAGTGATCGAGCGGGCCGACGTGCTCGTGCGCGACAATCGCATCGCCGCGGTCGGCGCGGCGGGGACACTGCAGATTGCCGCCGGGACGCAGGAGATGGACATGGCGGGGAAGACGATTCTCCCCGGCTTCGTGGACACGCACGCGCACATGTGGCCGGACTGGGGCATCCACCGCGCGCAGCCCTGGATCTATCTCGCGAACCTGGCGTACGGCGTCACGACGACGCGCGATCCGCAGACGGCAACGACCGACGTCCTCTCGTACGGCGATCTCGTGGAAACGGGCGACATCCTCGGCCCGCGCATCTTCTCCACGGGACCCGGCGTGTTCTGGAGCGACAACATCTCGTCGCTCAACGACGCGCGCGACGTGCTGCGGCGGTATACCGAGTACTACAACACGCAGACCATCAAGCAGTACATGGTCGGCGACCGGAAAGTCCGTCAGTGGGTGATCATGGCCGCGCGGGAGCTGGGTCTCTCGCCGACGCTCGAGGCGGGGCTCGACTACAAGAAGAATCTCACCGAGGCGATCGACGGCTACGCGGGGAGCGAGCACTCATACCCCATCGCGCCGCTGTTCAAGGACAACGTGGAGCTGATCGCGAAGAGCGGCATCGTCTACACGCCGACGCTGCTCGTGCTGTACGGCGGTCCCTGGGCGGAGAACTACTGGTTTCAGCGCCACGACATCACGCGCGACCAGAAGCTCGCGCGTTTCACGCCGCGCAGTGAGCTGGTCCGGATGGGCCTGCGGCGTGGCGGCTGGTGGCACGAGAGCCAGTATTCACATCCTCTCATTGCCGCGCAGGCCAACAAGATCATCCAGGCCGGCGGCAAGGTCGGCATCGGAAGCCACGGCCAGCTGCAGGGACTTGGCTATCACTGGGAGATGTGGACCCTCTCGAGCGGCGGCACGAAGCCGCTGGATGTGCTGCGCGCCGCGACGATTCATGGCGCTGACGCGATCGGCCACGGCAAGAACCTGGGCAGCATCGAAACAGGGAAGTTCGCCGACCTGGTGATTCTCGACGCCAATCCGCTCGAGAACATCCGCAACACCAACACCGTCCGCTACGTGATGAAGAACGGCAGACTCTACGACGGCAACACGCTCGCCGAGGTGTATCCGCGTCGTCGCGAGCTCGCGCGGGGGTGGTGGGCGGACGAGCGGCCCGGCGGCGGCCAGTAGCAAGTTCTCTTCACGGCCGCCGTCCGAGAATGTAGTTTGGTCTCTTGCCGCTCCGACAATCCCACCGCTGTCCCAGCTGACCGTGCCCGGCGACACCTTCGATGAGTTCGTCGAGGATTACTTCGCCGAGTGCGACGAGCATCTGAGCGCCATCCGGCGACTGCTGGGGAACGCGGAGGCCCGCTCGCCGCGTGTGTTCCATCCGGTGGAGTTCGACGACATCGCGCGGCGGCTCGAGACGATCCGGGCGCTCTCGAAGATCGTCGAGCTCGTACCGGCGGAGGAGCTTGCGAAGACGTTGAGCGACGTGCTCCGCGAAACGACCGAGCCAGGCTCGGTGGTGAGCAAGGATGTGCTCGACCTGCTCTTCGCAGGCGTCGGTCTGCTCGACCGCAGCATTCAGTCGAAACGCGGCTGGCATCCGGTGCCCGATCATCGCGCGTTCATCGCCGGCGTGCGGGACTTTCTGCGACGCCGTCCTGAGGTCCACGCGACCGCCGTCGTCCAGACGGCTCCGGTTGCCGCCGAGCTGGCGGACGTCGAAATGGAGGACGACTCCCGTCGCGTCGCGCTCGTTCCCGCGCCGCGCCCGCGCGACGGCGGAAGCGCGACGGAAGCCAGCGTCGTCCGCGTCGACGTGGGCACTCTGGATGATGTCATGCGCAGTGTGGCCGAGCTGGTTCTGCTGCGTGCGCGCATCGACGAATCGCTTCGGGGGGGAGGCGCGAGCGGCGGTGTCGTTCACGATACGCTGCGCAGCACGAATCGCGCGCTCGAGCGGCAGCTGCGCGCGCTGCGGGAGTCCGTCACGCGCATGCGTCGCGTCTCCATTGCCGTGCTCTTCGAGCAGCTTCGTGTCATCGCGCAGGAGATGCTGCGCGGTTCCGGACGAACGGTGCGCCTGCAGTTCGGCGGAACGGAAACGTCGATCGACGTCGACCTCGTGGAGCGCCTGCTGGATCCGTTGCTCCATCTCGTGCGAATCGCCGCGCTGCACGACATTGAAGATCGCTCCGCCCGGCTGGCGCGCGGCAAGCCGGCGGAAGGCACGATCACCGTGCGCGCGCGAACCAGCACTGGCTGGGTCGCGCTCGAGGTCGAGGATGACGGTGCTGGTGAATACTTCGGCGATGCACCGGCTGCTCGCGCAGGCATGAGCACCGTGCATAGCGCGATCACCGGTCTTGGCGGTGAGCTGTCGCTGTCCTCGGCGCCCTGGCGCGGCACGAAGTTCACCATCGAGCTTCCCATCAAAGAAGCTGTGTCCGACGCGCTGCTCGTCACCGTCGGCGACCAGGTCATGGCTGTGCCGCTCCTGTCACTGCGCGAAGTGCTTCGTCTCGATCCGTCGACGATCACGTCGCTGGCCGGAGGTGAGGTCGTCGCGTATCGCGGCTCGGCGCTGTCGCTGCTGACGCTGCATCGTCACTTCGGAATCGCGCGAGCAACCGATGCCAGAGCGCACGTTCTCGTGGTCCAACGCGCCGCGCGTCGGCTCGGCCTCGTGGTCGACGGCGTCATCGGGATCCGGGAGATCGTGGAACGACCGGTGTCCGACCCGCGCGTAGCCGCGCGCGGCGTCGCAGGAGCGACGGAGCTTGGCGACGGTCGTCTCGCTCTGATCATCGACACCGCGGCGCTCATCCGTAATCGAAACTCATGATGCGTTTCAGCTTTTCCCGGGCGGCTGCTTCGAAGACGCCGAAGGTCGATCCTTCCCCCCTTCGTCAGGAGATCTCGCGGCTCGGAAGCGAAGCGGCAGTCGTCGCCGCCGCGTGCAGCAGCATCGCGGACGCGCACCGCAAGCAGGTGGAGCTGATCGATGCCGGGATCGCGTCGGCGACGGAGATCGCTCAGTCGATACGCGGTCTGGGATCAGCGGATCAGGTGGAGTCCGGGAAACCATCGCTGTCAAACGTCGTGGAACAGGCGACACAGCTCACGACGTCTACGACACGCGTGTCGGATACCGTGGGCGCAATGGCCCGGTCGACACTCGACTTGTCGAACGAGGCGGACGGTGCGGGAACCGCAATCGCGCAGGTGGCGACCACAGTCGAGAAGCTCACGCAGTCCGCCGGAGCCGCGTTGCGCATGGCCGAGGAGAGCGTTGGAGCTGTGGAGCGCACGTCGCAGTTCATCGCGGGCGTCGTCGCATCCACTCAGCACGCGGCGGCTAACGCCGAAAGCAATGCTGCTGCCGTCGCGAAGCTTGCGGGCGCCGTCGACGACGTCTCCCGCTCCGCGAACGACGTCGCGCAGCGCGCCAACGGCGCCGCGACCTCGATGGATGACGTGGCGACGCGTGTGGCCGACACCGAGCGTGCGATGAGCGCCGTGGCGCAACTCGCGCGTGAGCGCGGTGAGGCACCGCACGGTCCAGCCGCGGCGGACATCGACGTCGTCGTGGATGCCGTGAACTCCATCGCGGAACGCATCAACCTGCTCTCGCTGAACGCCGCGATCGAAGCCGCGCATGCCGGCGACGCGGGACGCGGCTTTGTCATCATCGCCGAGGAGCTCCGTAATCTTTCGGAGCG
>JBOHTL010000338.1:0-6157 GCA_050733735.1 Gemmatimonadaceae bacterium | reverse complement strand
AAGACGATCGCCGAGCGGGCGCTCGAGAGCGGAGAGCTGGTCGCGGAGCTGTGAGAAGAGCGTTCTCGGAGAACCGACGGCGCGCGTATCTTGTCAGTGCACGCGCGCCGGCCGAGAACGCATTCTGTCGTACCGCGAACATCCCTATGGTCACGATCCGACCTCTCAGCAGCCAATCAGACCTGCATGCGTGCGTACAACTCCAGTACGACACCTGGGGGCGCGATTTCAAGGATGCGGTGCCCGCGAGCATTCTCCATGTGTCGCAGCTCGTCGGCGGCGTCGCGGCCGGCGCATTCGATGCCGCGGATCGACTGGTCGGTTTCGTCTTCGGAATCACCGGTGTCGAAGATGGGCAGATCGTTCACTGGTCCGACATGCTTGCGGTTCGCGAGGAAGCGCGGAACTCCGGCATCGGGCGCGAGCTCAAGGACTTCCAGCGCCGTGAGGTCGCCAAGGTCGGCGGACGCGTCATCTACTGGACCTACGATCCACTCGTTTCGCGCAACGCGCACCTGAACTTCAACGTGTTCGGTGTCCGCGTCGCGCGCTACGTTCGCGACATGTACGGCGGCGAGACCGGCAGTGATCTGCATCGCGGGATCGGCACCGACCGACTGGTCGTGGCGTGGCCGGTGGCGGACGCCGAGCTGGAGACCAGACGCAGCGAGATCGCCGCGATCGCCGGCGAACAGACCGCCCTCGAGTCTCCGCTGCTCGGTGATCCCGACGCCGAAGGCCGCACTGAACCGCCCGCCGCGGCGGCACGCGCGCGCATCGCCGCGCCACTGGACATCACCTCGATACAAAAGAACGATCCTGCCGCGGCTGCGCGTTGGCGGACGCTCACGCGCGAAGCGTTCGAACGCTGCCTGGCGGCCGGATTCCGCGTTCAGGGTTTCACGCTCGATCGCGCGAAGGACCGTGGTCATTATCTCCTCGCGAGAGACGCGTGATCCAGCTCGAACGCATCGTGCTGCGCGAGATCCGGCTCCGGCTCCGGGAGCCGTTCCGGATCTCGTCCGGTATCGTCGACGAGCGTCGCATTCTGCTGCTGGAGCTGTACGACGCCACGGGCGCCTCGGAATGGGCGGAATGCGTGGCGGGAGAGCAGCCCAACTACAGCCCGGAGACGATCGACACCGCGTGGCTGGCCATCAGGGAGTGGCTCGCTCCTCGCGTGCTCGGCAAGAACATCGGCGCGCCCGAAGCGGTGCACGACCTTCTGGAGAGAAACGTGTCCGGCCACAACATGGCCAAGGCAGCGATCGAGATGGGGTGTCATGGCCTCTCTGCCCGCATGGAGGGTCTGTCGCTGTCAGCGGCGATCGCCGGAGAGCGGACGCACGTCGCCACGGGAATCTCCATCGGGATCCAGCGCGACGCGAACGCGTTGGTGGAGCGTGCGACACGTGCGCTTCGCGATGGTTACCGTAAGATCAAGGTGAAGATTCAGCCCGGTGCCGACGTCGAGTACGTGCGCGCGGTTCGATCAGCGCTTCCGCCGGACACCGATCTCATGGCCGATGCCAATTCGTCGTATGGGCTCGCGGACGCCGAGCATCTCGCCGAGCTCGACGAGTTCGATCTCATCATGATCGAGCAGCCGCTGCATCGCGACGATCTCGTCAGGCACGCCCAGCTCCAGGCGCGTCTCAAGACTCCCCTCTGTCTCGACGAATCCATCACCGACGTGGCGCGCTGCGAAGACATGATCGCGCTCGGCAGCGGACGCATCGTAAACATCAAGCCGGGTCGCGTGGGCGGCTACACGATCGCGCGACGGATCCACGACACCTGTGCCGCGCATGGCATTCCGGTCTGGTGCGGCGGGATGCTCGAGAGCGGCGTGGGGCGCGCCTACAACGTGGCGCTTGCGTCGCTTCCGAACTTCAAGCTGCCCGGCGACCTGTCGCCCAGCGCGCGATACTGGGAGCGCGACATCGTGCAGCCGGAATGGACGATGGACGGAGACGGGATGGTGGCCGTGCCGCGCGGAAGACCCGGCATCGGCGTGGAGGTCGACCGTGATCGCGTCGACGCGCTCACGGTGCGTGTCGAGGAGCTTCGGCCATCATGAAGGAGCTCGTGTCGCCGGAGCTCCGCGAGCGGCTCCTCGCGCTTCGGCGATCGATTCATCAGGAGCCCGAGCTCGCATTCCAGGAAGAGCGCACGGCGGCCAAGCTGGAGGACGCTCTCAGATCGTGTGGTGTCGGCGAAATTCGTCGCGTCGCCGGCACCGGCGTTGTGGCGCGCGTGCGAGGCACCGATGGTAACGCGCCTGTCGTGGCGCTCCGCGGCGACATCGACGCGCTCCCGATTCGCGAGGAGACGGGATTGCCATTCGCCTCGCGCAACGATGGCGTGATGCACGCGTGCGGGCACGATGTCCACGCGACGTGGGCGGTCGGAGCCGCGGCGCTTCTGCGCGAGCGCCCCGCGCGCGGCGACGTCGTCATTGTCCTGCAACCGGCGGAGGAAATCGGGCGTGGCGCCGCGGCGCTGCTCGACGGCGGCGCTCTCGCCGGCGTGCGCGGGATTTTCGGGGCGCACGTGGATCGCCGCTTCGACGTCGGGACCATCGTCGCCGACGCGGGCCCGCTCGCCGCCTCAGCCGACACCTTCGCGATCGAGCTTGTGGGGCAGGGAGCACACGCCGCGCGTCCGCATGAGGCGCGTGATCCCATCGTCGCAGCCGCGGCGCTCGTCACGGCGATTCAGACGATCGTTTCCCGAAGGTTGAATCCGGCCACGCCCGGCGTCATAACCGTTGGACAGATCTCCGCGGGAACGGCGCCGAACATCATTCCGGATCGCGCGGTCCTGCACGGAACTGTACGTGCCGTCGATGCAGCGTCCCGACAGATGATGCTGGATGAGCTCCGCCGCCTTGCGCAGTCCATCGGGGCAGCGCACGGGATTTCGGCAAGCGTCGACATCCCCGAAGGCACACCGCCCCTCGTCAACCCTGCTCCGATGGCCGAAGTGGCCCGGGAGGCGGTTCGCCGGGTTCTTGGAGACAAGGCGCTGTCCCCGCTCGGGATCGTCAATCTCGCCGGCGAGGATTTCGCATACTATATGGAGCGTATGCCGGGCTGTTTCCTGCGCGTGGGTGCTCGTGAACCAGGTGGTGCGACGATCCCCGCGCATTCGCCACGGTTCCATGCCGACGAGGAGAGCATCTTCGTGGGGGCGAGCGTCCTCGCTGAATGCGCCCGCGTCGCTGCCGAGTCGAAGGACTGGGCGTGAGGGCAAACCTCCGCGTCGCCTTCGCGCTGCTTGCCGCTGCTGCATGCGCGGACGCCCCACAGGCGCCACTGCCTGTGGCCGCGAGCCTGGAGGTCGTGGCTGACCTTCCCGCGACCGGCATCAGCGGCGCATCCGCCGGGGTGTTCGCGGTGCGCGTCGCCGACGCCGAGGGAGAGCCGGTGCCGGGCGTGCCGGTGCAGTTCATCGCTTCGCTCGGTGCCGGTCGCTTGGACCCAGCGCGCGATACGACCGGCGGTGATGGCATCGCATCGACCACGTTCACGTTGTCGACGACTCCCGGGCCGAATCAGGTGGCAGCGCTGGTGGCACAGCTCGGACAAGTGCAGTCCGCGACCGTCGCGGGGACGATTGGCGAAGCACGCACGATCACCTTTTCGCCGCGCGTGCTCTGGTTCCGGCCAGCAATGGACAGTCGCAGCATCGTCGCGGTCGCGCGCGACCAGTTCGGCAGTGCCGTCCCGGGTACGGTTTCATGGACCTCGCGCGATCCGGCGCTCATCACCATCGGCCAGAGCACGGCTTCGGGCGCGGAGCTCGCCGTGATGCGACGTCCCGGGCAGACCTATCTCGTCGCAACGCATGGCGCGGCCACTGACAGTGTGCTCGTTGCGGTGCACGACAGCGCGTCCTCACCCTGTGACTTTCTCGCAACGCCCACCGGACTCGATGTCGGCGGATCGCTCGGGTTCGAGACGGCGGGTCAGGTGTGCGTGCGCGCCGATGGCGCCGCCGAGTATTTCGTCATCGCGCATTACAACACGGCGGTGGCGTCAGCGTCGGCCGGAGTCGGCGTGGTTGCGTACGGCGCGAGCCGCTTCCCCCTTCAGACCGGACATGCGGCCACGAATGCCACCCCAGCCGCCTCGGCCGCGGCGGTCGCGGACGTGTCGTTCGAGAGCGAGCTGCGCGCGCGCGAGCGCGCCAATCTTCGCCGCTGGGTTCCTGGCGCGCGCGCCTGGTACGATGCCCGCGCGCGGATGCCGTCGGCGTCCGTTCCTCCGCGCGTCGGTGATCTCGTCTTCGTGAACGTGAACGCGTTCGATTTCTGCGCCGAACCCACGGTGCGCATGGCGCGTGTCGCGGCGCTGACGCAAGGGACGATGATCCTGGAGGACACCACCAATCCACCAGGTGGATTCACGCCGGCGGAGTACGAGGCGATCGCAACGACGGTGGACACCCTCGTCATTCCCGTGAACGTTGCCGCGTTCGGCGCGCCGACGGACATCGACGGCAACGGGCGCATCGCCGTGCTTTTCACTCGTGCCGTGAACGAGCTTACGCCACGCGGCGCCGGCGGCGTGGTCCTCGGATTCTACTATTCGCGCGATCTCCTGCCGCAGATGAGCATCGGAGGCGACTGTCCCGGGAGCAACGCCGGCGAGATGTTTTACGTGATGGTCCCGGATCCCAACGCTGTTTCAGGGGACGCGCGCACCAAGGATTTCGTCCACGGAATCGCGGTCGGGACCGTGGCGCACGAGCTTCAGCACCTCATCAGCTCGTCGCGGCGGATGTACGTCACGCGCGCGCAGGAAGTGGACGAGGAACCGTGGCTCAACGAGGGACTCAGCCACATCGCCGAAGAACTGGTCTTCTACCGCGCGAGCGGTCTGGCCGCGCGACAGAACATCGGGGCGACCGAACTGACGCCGGGGACGCGCACGCGCGAGATGTACGATCGCTTCATGAGCGGCAACTTCGGGCGGCTGGTGCAGTATCTGAATGCTCCACAGTCCAATTCAGCGCTGGCCACCAATGATCAGCTGGCCACGCGGGGCGCCGCCTGGGCGTTCCTGAGATATGTCGCCGATCGTGCCGGTGCCACGGACGGTGACCTGTGGCAGCGATTGGTCGATGGCAGACACGTGGGCGTCGCCAACGTCGACGCGGCGATCGCCAGCACCGGAATGACGACCCTCGCTGCGCTTCGAGACTGGACGGCGGCAATCGTCATCGACGACGTCGTCGCCGACGCCGGCCCTGCCTTCCGGCAGTCGAGCTGGAATTTCTCGACCGCCCTGCCCGCCGTGGGGTATGAAAACGGGCCCATCGTCTTTCAGCTGCTGGACGCCCAGTCGATCACGCTTCCGCTGCGGTCTGGCGGAAGCATCCATTTCAGCCTGGGTGTCGAGACAGGCCGCGAGGCGCTGGTTCAGGTATCGACGGGCGGAGGCGTGGCCCAGCCGGGCATGCGCCTGACAATCGTGCGCACCAGATAACTTTCATCCATGAAGCGACTTCTCCCAGTGCTGGCCCTCGTCATTGCGGGCGCCTGCAACAACCAGATCACCGGTCTCGGTCCGCCGAGCGATCCCGCGTCCGAGACATTCGATCCGTCGCTCGGTATCATCGTCGCGGAGATGACCAAGCTGGAAAGCGGCGTCTACATCGAGGACCTCATCCTCGGAGACGGTGACTCCGTGTTTGCCGAAACCGATACGGTGTGGCTCACCTATACCGGATTCCTCAAGAACGGTGAGGAGTTCGATGCTGGAACGAACACGAGGTTTCCCCTCAGCGCTGTCGTCCCGGGACTCGCCTTTGGCCTGCAGGGAATGAAAATCGGCGGCCGGCGCATGATCGTCATTCCCTCCGAGCTCGGCTACGGCGCGCGCTCGGTCACGCAGCCCGGAACCCTGGACCCGATCATTCCGCGACAATCGACGCTGATCTTTCGCGTCGAGCTGCTTCGTGTCTTTGCCCCACCCGACGAGGAAGACGACGACTCCTGATGCGACATCTCCTTCTCGTTCCATTCGTCGCGCTCGGCATTGGTCCCGCTGGCGCGAGCGCTCAGGGATTCGCCACCGACGATGCCGTTCTGCGACGCATCTGGACGGTGGGGATGGACAGCTCGCGGACTTATTCTCTGGCGCAGGCCCTG
>JBOHTL010000337.1:0-5753 GCA_050733735.1 Gemmatimonadaceae bacterium | reverse complement strand
AAGCAGTTCCTCGAGTACCTCGATCAACTTGCGCCCTTCGCGGACAGGCAGATCGCCGCCTTCTGCGCGTCCGCAGCGCCCGGAGCCGCCTCCAAGGGACCGCAGTTACCGCACTGATCCATCGATTGGGCGAAAAGGATGGCGCCGCCAATCGTCTGATGTGGGGTAGTACTACATTAGATGCGGCGAATCATCCCCTTGCTTCCGTGGGCCAAGGCCCGGGTCGAGCAGCGCACATTCCGACGCGCTCTGTTCTCGCTGTCGCTCGCGTGCACCCTCGGTCTCACGACGACACTCGTTCTCGCTGAGCGGCGCGCGCAGCGCACCACCGAGCGCCTCGAGGACGCCGCGGAGCAGCTGGACTCCCTCTGGATCGCCGACATCGACGGGCTGGACGAGGCGCGGCGCGCCGCGATCGCGTGGGGATACGCCGAACGTCTCCGGCTGGGGCTCGAGAGCCCGTTCCGCCTGATCGAGACGGCTGCCGCGGACGCGCGCCTCACTGAGCACGAGCGTCGCACCGTCTCGTGGGCGCTCCTCGCGCACGTCGTGCGCGGTGAGTCGCATCAGATCGATCCGGCGGTGCTCGACGCCATTGGCCCGTCGGAACACGGCCGCCCCGCGGCCGGCGAGCAGCATCTCGATCTCATCACCGACGCGGTGACGCACGCGGAGAATCCGCGCGCCGCGGAGCTGGCCGTCCGTTTCGCCTACGCCCTGGCACAGACGGAGCGCATCGTCGACGCCGTTGCGCCGACACTGGCCGCTGAAGTCGCGGCGCTGCTCGCCGATCGCGAGATCGCGCGGCGCGAGGGCGTGGAGATCGTGCGCACGGCCAAGATCGATCCCATCGAGGCGATCCGCCGCCGGCGCGCCCGCCGCGGCTTTTACGTCGAGCGGCCGGTGCTCCTGGCGCCTGAACGTGACATCGAACGCGACGCCGTTGCCCTCACGCCGGTGCTGCTCACGCAGATTCGCGCGATGCGTCCCCCTCCCGTGGACCACGCGTCGGATGCCGCGGCGCAGAGCGAAGCTCGCCTGGCGAGCGAGCTGCGCCGGGCGGGTGGGCTGCTGCCGCCCACGTCCGCGGTCGCCGTCACCGTGCAGAGGTATCTCCCCATGCTGCGCCACGCGCCGGGAGTCGATCAGGGCGCGATGCGCAACGCGTGGAACACGGAGGCGCTGGTGGGCGCCGCGTGGGTCGATCATCCCACACGCACGGCGCGCCGGATGGTCGGTCGAGTGCTCGTCGCGGCGGGAGTCGCGGCTCGCTCGGTCGCGCAGGACGCGATCGTCTTCGCCGTCGACACCGCGCTGACGCCGGCGACGCTCGCATCGACGCTGCAACTCTCGTCGATCGCGTTCGACCGCGACGTGCCGGCGACCTGGCGTCCGTTTTTCCTCCAGTCGCTGGCGGACGGTGTCCGCGATGTCCGGCACATCTTTCCGGCCCTCGATCTCCGCGACGTGAACGTCCGCTTCCGCATGACGTCTCCGGCGGATTCCGCGCTGGCCATGCACGATCCGCGCAGCCGCACTCTGCATCTGCCGACCATTACGGCGGGTGGCACACTGCTGCACGAGCTGGCGCACGAGCTCGATCGCCAGAGCGCCGTTCAGGTCGGGCTTGCGGGATACCGGTCGGACGCCGAAGCACGCGGTGAAATCCGGAAGTCATCGCGCGCGACAGGCGCGAGCTCGGAGCGCGTCGCGGCTTCGCTGCGCGCGCTCACCGAGGAAGCGACGGGACTCCTCCGCGCCGTGAAAGGCTCGGAGCGCCCCGCCGAGATCTTCGCGACCCGGGTGGACTGGTTCGTCACCCAGGCGCTCGCGCGCCAGGGCATTCTCAACGGGTTCCTCTCCGGGGTGCAGGACGAAGTGCTCACCGGACACGTGGTGCACCCCGAGCGGCTTACCACGTCGGGACGTTCGCGCTCTCTCGTCGACGCGCTCGAGGGGATGACCAGTGTGTCCGCGCGCGCGCTCGTGGAGCACGAGCCCACGATTCAGACGGTGCTGCGGTGGTCGCTGGCGGCGCCGGTCGATCGCAACGCCGCGGCGAGCATCGTGCGCGGCCGCGAGCAACTGTGGCAGACCGGTCCGCTGGTCGTGGCCGGCATGTGCGAGCAGGCGGATGACGACGTGCACGGCCGGGTCGCGCTCGTTCGTCTCTCCGCGGAGTCGCGCGCACGTGGGTGGCTGAGGCAGCGCGCTCGCTGGATGGCGGAAGCCAAGCGGCCCGTATGGGCGCGGGCGATGCTGGGCCAGGCTCCGTGGACACCGCGCGCCGCCGACCAGCGGGTGGCCGAGCTTGGCGATCACGTGTTGATGCAGCTGGCGTCCGGGGTAGAACTGCCGGCGGGACTGAGCGCCTATGCCGCGCCGCTCGCGGCGCAGGCTCGCTGCGAGTAGTTGATGACGCCGTAGAAGGGGGCAGGGAAGCACAGCGTTTGCACTTCGACCGGGCCAAGCAGATTCAGCAGGCGCTGCAGCGCTAGGCCAGGTTACGACACACTGGTTTTCGACGGATGGTTGCATCCGGCGCGTGCGGCGATCATGGCGGGTGCACGCGCCGTCGGATTGCGATCCACAATCCTTCGCCGTTGAACACACCGCTGAGACGATGGTCTCGATTGTCAGCTAGAGGCCGGCGGTACGCGCCTCTCTTGCTGTTTCTTCCGGAGTGGCTGATTCAGGAAAAGGACGTAGCAACGCGTACAGCTCCTCCGTCAGCGACTGCACGAACGACACCGTGAGATGGTGCCGGTCCCGATATACCAGGCGGCCGTCGAGCACCGGTGCGCAGCGCGTTTCCGGACAGATGCGGTGCGACAGGTCCACGAGCGTGACCGAGCGCAGCCCGCGCGCGGCCAGCTCCTCCTGACGCGCCACCTCCACGACCCGCGGCAATCCGCGGTCGAACTCGCACAGGGGGGGGTTCGCGCGTTGGAATCTCTCCAGCCGCGCTACGCAGGCAGGGACGTCGAAGCCTGGACGGGGCGGGTTACGCAGTACGACGGTCTCGATCCCCGCGGAGTCCAGCGCCACGAGCGCGCGATGGTACGCTGCGCCCCAGTCGTCCACGAGATAACGGCCACCCTTGTCCCCCGGCCACTTCACATGGGCGAAGTTGGCGGTGATCACCAGCGCGGGCCTCATGTCCATGACCTGACGCAGCACCGCCGCTCGCCACGCGACGCACGAGTCCTCCTCCGCCCGCGGCCCGCTCCCCGCCACGTCCGCGATGGGACATGCACCCTTGGTGAACGTCACCAGCCGCGAGCCGAGCCGGCGGGCGATGGGCTCGAGCGCGGGATACCACTGCGCCGCGTGAGAGTCCCCTATCAGCACCACCGTGCGCTCCGATGCCGTGTCTCCCGACACGCATTCCGGAAAGCGCACCTCCGCGGCCGCCACGAAGCAGCCGTTGGCATAGATCGCCGGCCGCAGCTCGGCGTCGGCGACGCGGGCGGAAAGCCCGGCGCCGGCAGCATCGAGCGCGCGCGCGATCCATGCGACGCGCCGGACAACGCCAGCACCATCCCCGCGCTTCCCACCAGCACCAGCCGCGGACGCAGCGCGAGCCCCGGATGGAAGCGGATAGGATCCTCGACCCAGCGGCGCGTCGCCTCCGCCAGCGCCAACGAGAGCAGAGCGCCCGCCAGCCAAAGGCCGATTGTGTCCACCTGGACCGCCGTCACGAGCAGCACGCTCACTGGCCAGTGCCAGAGGTACCAGGAGTACGACACGCGTCCGATCCACCGCATCGGCGTCACCGACAGCCAGTAATACGGATCAACGACGGAGCCGCTGTCCTCGCGCGGCACCACAAGCAGCAGCAGCGCGGCGCCGAGCACCGGGAGCAGCGTGGGAACACCGGGCATCGCTGTGGTGGAATGGAAGGATGCCGCCGCGCCGATGATTGCGGCGATACCGGCAACGCCCGCCAGCCAGCGCGCGCGCGGCGAGGGCGCGTGTCGCTGACCGGCGATCGCGATCACGCCACCGATCCCGAACTCCCACGCGCGCGTGAGCGGGGAGAAGAACGCCCACGATGACGCGACCGGCTGCTGCATCAGCGCCCAGCCGAACGACGCGACCGAGACTGCGCCCGCGAGCCACGCCACCCGCGTACCGCTCGACACCCGTCGCAGCGCGACGATCGCGCCCAGCACGGCGACAAGCAGCGGCCACGCGACGTAGAACTGCTCCTCCATCGAGAGCGACCACGTGTGCAGGAGCGGGTTCGCGCCTTCGTCGCCCAGGTAGTCCGTGGCCCGCCAGGCGAACCAGAGATTGCTCAGGTAGGTAGACGACGCCAGCGCCGCCGCGGCGGCCTGGCGCTGAAGCTGGGGCGGCAGGATGACCCCGCCCGCAACGAGCGTGGTCACGATCACCACCGCGGCCGCGGGCAACAGCCGGCGCGCGCGTCGCGCCCAGAAGGAGACCAGCGCTATGGTGCCGGTGTCGCGCAGCTCGCGCTCCAGCAGACCGATGATCAGGTAGCCGGAGAGCACGAAGAAGACGTCGACCCCCACGTAGCCCCCGGAGATCCAGGGGAGCCCCGCGTGGTACGCCACCACGAGGAGGATCGCGAGGGCTCGCATCCCCTCGATGGCCGGCAGGTGCGCGCCTCGGCCGGCGTGTACCGCCGTTGCAGTCATCCCCTGAAAGACTGCCCGCCGGCTCCCGGGGCAACGCGCGCCAGCGCCGCCGCCAGCATGTAATACAGCAGGTCGATGGCGAGTGACCAGAGTCGCAGCACGACGACGCCCGCCACCGCCACGCTCTTCGGCATGAGCGCTCCGAGAGCGACGATGAGAATTCCTTCACGCACTCCCAGCCCCGCCGGCGCGAACACTGCGAGGGTGCCAAGCGTTCCCGCGAGCAGAATCGCCGCGGTGAGCTCCGGAACCAGCGACCAATCGAGTGCAGGAGACAACGCGCGCAGGATGAGGTAAACAGGGATGCCGCTGAGCGCGTGGATCGCGGCGTACATGGCGGCGGCGGTGACGAGCGAGCGGCCGCGCAGACGCCCCGCGCCGGCCGGCGCAGCGCGCGACAGCCGTGCCGACGCGAGGGCCATTACCCGGTTGAACACCGGGGGGAGGATCGCCACAGAGAGCATTGCCAGCGACACCGCCGCCAGCAGCGCGACGCCCGGCCCGAGCCATACGGCCTCCGTCCAGAACGCCGAGAGCAGGAGCGCCAGCGCCAGTGCCGTGGACAGGTGCAGGATTGCCTCGGCGACCGCCGTTGCCGCGAGCGTCCCCGCGTTCACGCCATGGTCGCGCCCGAAGAGGACCTTCGCGCCGACCCACGCCACCTTGCCGGGGATGTAGCGCCCCAGCCAGCTCAGGGCGTACACGCGGGTCAGTTGCGGGTATGGCGGCGCCTTTTCTCCGTAACCATCGATGAGCACCCGCCAGGCGATGGGCTGCACGAACCGCGGTGCCAGTGACCATGGGAGCGCGAGCAGCAGGAAGCGCCACTCGACGTCGAGCCGCGCCAGCATCCCCCAGTCCGTGCCGCGCAGGTAACGAACGAGAAACGCGACGAGAAGCGCGTAGAACGCCAGCGCGACCGCCAGCTTCCAGGTGCGTCGCGCGCTCACCGGTCGTTCAGGCGCAGCGCCGCGTCAGCGCTCTCCAGAACTCGCTCGCGCAGAATGCCCACGCGCTGCCCGAGATGCTCGCGGATCCCGGCCTCGTTTTCCAGCGCGCGTTCCGCGCTCGCCGCCAGCATCGCGGCGT
>JBOHTL010000336.1:0-3968 GCA_050733735.1 Gemmatimonadaceae bacterium | reverse complement strand
ACGCGCGGCGGCGCCGCCGCGAAGATCTGCCGCGGCAGTACGCCCGCAATGGCGGCGCCGGCGATGATTCCGGCAAAGTCACGACGATGCATTGGCAAGCCTCAGCGCTTCGCGGCGCGCGCCGGTAAAGGTGGCATCGGTCTCGACGATCACCATGCTGGGAGAGAGCATTGTGCGCTCGTAACAGACAGATTGCATCGCCCTCGGCGGGCGCGCAACCGTGCGAGCCCCATGGGGCGACGCGAGCCGGTGCCTGGGTTGCCGGATCAGGCGGCAGGGCGTAGCGTCATCTCGAAATCGCCCACCGGGTTGTCATGACCAACGTGCATCCGCCGGCAACGCTCGAAGGATGGTACTCGCTCTGCGTCGCTGCGCGGATCGATCGCCGCGCCTGGCGGTCTGCGGGCGACGCGGCGCGGCAGGCAGCGCGTACGAGCGCACACGAGGCGCTCGCGCGGCTGTCGGCTCCCGTGGGCGGAGGATGGACCGAGACGGTCACCCTGGTGGGCTCCACGAGTGATGTGCTCTTCCTGCATCTCAGGCCCACGCTCGAAGACATCGCAGAGGTCGAGCGCGTCCTCCGGAGCGAACCCCTGTGGGAGGCTCTCCATCCCACCTTCTCGTTTCTCAGTGTCACCGAAGTGGCGCTGTATGGACTGTCGTCGCGGTTGCTCGAGGAAACGCTCGCGCGCGGCGGCGAGGTGGGCGACGACTCGTACCGCGAGGCGCTCGATCAGCGACTGAACGCGGAGCGCACGATTTCGCACGTGCAACACCGATTGTATCCGGTGCTGTCGCCGGACATGCCGTACGTCTGCTTCTATCCCATGTCCAAACGCCGTCACGCGCCGCACAACTGGTATGCGCTCCCGCTCGTCGAGCGCGAGCGGCTGATGCGAGGACACGGCCTCACGGGACGGCGCTACCGCGGGCGCATCGCCCAGATCGTGACCGCGTCGACCGGATTCGGGGAGTGGGAGTGGGGCGTGACGCTCTTTGCCCGCGATCCGCTCGACATCAAGCGCGTGGTCACTGACATGCGCTACGATCCCGCCAGCGCGGACTACGCGGAGTTCGGCGAGTTCTTCGTGGGCAAGCGATGCAGTCCCTCAGTCTGGTTGGATGCCATCGACTGAAGTCTTGACGCGTCTGGTCCGGGCCGTACCTTAGACGTGCCCGCGACGCTCGTATGGGAGAACGCCTGCGGCGCTCGACTCTCTCTGTCCATCGCCGAGAGGAGGTGCCGATGCCGTTTCGTGTACCCGCCGTTTATCAACACGGGATCACCGCCGGAGCCATCGGCGCCACCGCGATCGCCATCTGGTTCCTGATTGTCGATACGATAGCGGGGCGGCCGTTCTTCACGCCCCTGCTTCTGGGCGATGCGCTCATCAGTGTGTTCGACCGCCGCGGCACGCTCCCCATCGAAAGCGCGGTGGGCCTGATCGCGTTCTACACGCTCTTTCATTATGTCGCATTCGCCATCGCCGGTCTCTTCATCGCCGTGGTCCTCTTCGTCGCGGAGACCACGCCTTCGATTCTTGGCGGCTTCTTCATCCTCTTCGTTGTATTCGAGGTGGCCTCCCTCGGCCTGGTTGCCCTGCTGGCACAAGCGTCGGAATTAGGCAGCCTCGCCTGGTATCAGCTGATGGCAGGGAACGTCGCGGCCGCGCTCGTCATGGCGAGGTACTTCTGGCACATTCACCCGGAACTGCGCCACACGATGGAGCACGCGCTGGATGGGGCGGAAGAGTAGCCGGTCGCGCGGCGCTTATACCTCCGTCTTGACCGGCTTTTCCAGCAACTCGCGGCGCAGCCTCGGGTGCGTCGCCCACACCCACCACCCCATCGCCAGGACGGCAACGATGTTGCCGATGCCGACCGCCCACCAGCTCATCGCGCCAATCACCCACTCGGCCAGGCTCCCCAGTGTCCCGAGAAAGATTGCCTCGAGCACGATGAACGTCAGCAGGCCTATCAGCCACTTGCCCGGCGTTTGCTCGACCTTCTCCGCGGCCCACACGAGCGCGATGCCGACGACGACGAACGCCGCGAAATGAACCATCGTGTACGCGGCGATCACGGCCACACTCACCTGTACTTCCGCGGGAGTCGTGGCTCCGAACAGCACCGCCGATCCCAGTGCGGCGGGCGTATAGAACGGCGCGTTCGCCACCAGATCCACGATGAGGAACCAGAATGCCACCGCGCTCGCGCCGATGACTCCCGTGACCGCACCCTTGGTCAGCAGCGGGTGCCCCCGAAGCGCGCCGAGCCCCAACGGCGCTTCGGCATGCCATGCATGGTGCAGGTACGCCATCATGACCATGCCACCGACCAGGTTGGCGCCCAGCACGTGCCACACGGAGAGCACGGTGAGTACGCGCACGCCGGTCACGAGTAGCGCGCCATAGTACACGCTGGTAAGCACAAAGAGTCCGAACAGCGCGCCGACGAGCAGTCCGGGAGAAGTGCCGATGGCACCCATGAACCAGGCTGCTGCCATACCCAGGAGCGCGAACACGCCGAAATGGAGGACCGTGTAGGTCGCCACAATGCGGAATGTCGCCGGCGTGTTCGGATCGTCCTGGATGGTGCCCATCAGGACGGTGGGCGTGTGAAAGGCTCCGGCTGTCGCGAGATCCACGACCAGGAACCACAGGGCAACCACCGCCCCCGCCGCGACGCCTGCTATTGCCCCGTGAAGCAGAGGACTGCCAGGATGAGCGGTCTGCATGGAGGACTCTCTTTTTTCCGAGCGGTCGGAGGAACAGGAAACTCAATCGCTGGCCGCGGACAGGCGGTCAGCGCGGCGAATGAGGCGCTCGAGTGGGCCGCGGAGCCGGCACATCCGCTCCGCGCTTTCGCTTCGTGTACCACCACACCCCGATCACGATGCTGGCGGCGATGATCGGCGCGAAGACCATGAGCGCTCCCGTCCAGAACATCGCGAGAGACATCGCGTCGTGGTTCATCGGTGGAGAAAGCGCTGGAGATTCTTGAGGTAGTACGCGAGCGCCACGACGGCGATCGCGAAGGTGATGGCGAGCGCTTTGAGAACCCATGCACCGGAGGCGCGCGACGCGTCGAAGGACCACCACGAAAAGGCGGCGCAGAACAGGATGGCGGTCCCGATGAGAAAACGGTGGAAGTGGATCATGCAACCCGGTCCGCGATCATGAAGGTGAGAATGGCGGGAAGATAGGCGAGCGTAAAGAGAAAGAGGCGACGGACGTGATACGGCGTTCGCGTTCGCGCCGCCAGCACGGCGCGTACGACGAGCCATCCGGACAGCGCGAGGGCGGCGGCGAAGTAGATGGCGCCGGACAACCCCAGCATGGTGGGAGCCAGACTGATGGGAACCAGAGCCACCGCGGTCAGGACGGCCTGACGAAATGTCGACGTGCCGTCGGTGTCGTCAACGCTCAACATCCTGAGACCGGCGCGCGCATAGTCGTCGCGGTAGATCCAGCTCAGCGCCAGAAAGTGCGGGAGCTGCCAGAAGAAGAGAATCGCGAACAGGACCCAGGGCCGCTCGGACAACGTTCCTCCCGCCGCGGTCCATCCTCCGACGATGGGCAGCGCGCCCGGAATCGCACCGATGAGCGTGGCCAGCGTGGTGCGCCGCTTGAGCGGTGTGTAGACCAGCACGTACGACAGCAGCGTCGCGGCCGCGATGAATGCGGTCGTGACGTTCACGAGCAGCGCGAGATACGCCACCCCGATCGCTCCCGCGCCCAAAGCAAACGTGGCGGCGGCGCGCGGATCCAGGCGGCCCGCCGGCAGCGGTCGGCGAGCGGTGCGCTTCATCAACGCATCGACATCGCGCTCGAGCACCTGGTTCAGCGCGTTCGTCCCTCCGGCCACGAGCGCGCCTCCGATCAATGCGTGGACGAACGCTCGCCATGTGGCGAATGTCCACGCATCGAGTGATGCGGGCGCCGCGAGCGCAAACCCGGCTGCTACCG
>JBOHTL010000335.1:0-8828 GCA_050733735.1 Gemmatimonadaceae bacterium | reverse complement strand
GGCACCCGAGAACATCGCGCGGCTCGATGCCATCCAGGCCGACCTGCAACGACTCGGCGATCCACGCGGATTGAGCCCATCTGATGCGCAGGCACTCGCCGCTCGGGTGCCGGCCGTCGTATGGATCAACGAAAGCGTGCACGGCAGTGAAGCGGCCGGTTTCGAGGCCGCCATGCAGACGCTCTATCAGCTCGCGGCCAGCGACGAAGCCGCGACGGTGAACGCGCTTCGCAACGTGCTCATCGTACTGAACCCGAGCACCAATCCCGACGGACACGAGCGCTTCAGCGTCTGGTACAACTCGATCTCGGTCCGCAGCCCTGAAGAGTTCGCGCTGGAGTACGCGCAGCCCTGGAGCATCCAGGGACGGTACAACCACTACCGATTCGACATGAATCGGGACGTGATGACCACGACGCAGCGCGAAGCGCGGAACCTCCTCCAGGCGGCAATGCGGTGGAACCCGATGGTCACCATCGACCAGCACGGGTACACGTACAGCTTCTTCTTCCCGCCAACCGCCAAGCCGATGAACGTCAACGTCGGCCCCGATTTCCAGAAGTGGATGGAAATCTTCGGGCGCGCCAACGCCGCCGCGTTCGACCGATACGGCTGGATGTACTACTCGCGTGACGTCTTCGACTTCTACGGACCCTTCTATTGGGATCTCTGGCCGTCGCTCACCGGCGCGATCGGGATGACGTATGAGACGGACTGCACCTTCGGCATTCGCACGCGCCGTGAGGACGGCACGCTGTGCACCTTCCGCGGCGCCGTAGCCAAACACTTCGTCTCGGCGATGGCGACGATCGAAGCCGCGTCGGCGCGGAAGGCAGAGCGCATTGCCGATTGGGTGAAGTTCCGCCGCGAAGCGGTCGACGAGGGGCGGACGGCGCAGATGAAACGTGTCGTGATCGTCCCGACGCGCGATCCCCGGACGGCCGCCGATCTCGTGGCGACGCTGCTGCGCGCGGGCATCGAAGTGCGTCGCGCGACCGAGCCGTTCACCGCCGCGCGCGCGCACGCGTATCAGGACGACGCGGTGAGCTCGCGTCGGTTCGGCGCCGGCGCGTACGTCGTGGATCTGGCCCAGCCGCTCGGTCGAGCCGCGCGCGCGGTCCTCGAGCCGTCGTCGACTCTGGATACCGCATTCGCGCGATCGCAGATCGAGCGATTCCGGCGCAACCTCCGCCGTGGCGAAAACGTTCCCGGCGAAGGGTACGAGTTCTACGACGTCACGGCGTGGTCGCTGCCGGTGGTGTTCGGCGTCGAGGCTTACTGGACCGAGGACGTCGCTGCGGTGAACGGCCCGCTGGTTCGTCCCGCGGATCTCGACGTGCCTGGTACCATCAGCGGCGCGCGACCCGCTCGTTCCGCCTACGTGTTCACCTCCGGCCGCAATGACGCCGCCGTGCTCGCATACCGTTTGCTGACGAGCGGCATCCGCGTTGGTCTTTCCAACCGGCCGATCGAAGCGAGTGGACGCGACTTCCCGCGCGGCGCGTACATCGTTCGCGTCGGGCGGAACGACACGACCGTGCACTCGGTCGTCGAGCGCCTCGCGCGTGAGACGGGCATCGACATCGTGGGCGTGAACAGCGCGTTCAGCGAGCGTGGGCAGTTCGGCGTCGGCTCCGAGTCCGTGTTCGACCTGCGGCGGCCCATGGTGGCACTCGTCGGCGAGGAAGGCGTGAGCGTGCCGAGCTATGGCGCTGCGTGGTACGTGCTCGAGCAGCGGTACGGCATTCCGTTCACCCCGGTCTCCGCACGCTGGCTCGCCAGCGGCGCTCTCTCGCGGTTCAATGTCATTCTCATTCCTGACGCGTCAGCGGGAACCCTCGATCGGCTGGTCGGCACCAACGGCGCGACGCGGCTGCGCGACTGGGTCCGCGCGGGGGGAACACTCGTCACGTTCGGCGGTGCGTCGGCGTGGGCGGCGCGTGAGAGCGTCAACCTCACCAGCTCGCGCATCGTGGGCGCCGAGGCCAAGCCGGACAGCGCGGCAGCGCGCGCCGACACATCGGCGTCAGCACGTCGCCGCGCGGAGGAGGACCTTCTGGCGGCGACCAGTCCGTCCATGACGACCGACCGGCCTGCGTCCCTTCCCGGTTCGCACTTCGACGCTGTCCTGGATCGCACGCACTGGCTGACGAGCGGCTACGACGAGCAGCGACTCACCGCGCTCATGGAGGGCTCGACCTTCTTCACGCTCTCGAAGGAGGGCGCCAACGTCGCGGTCTTTCCGAGCACTGGACGGCTGCATCGCGCGGGCTTCGTGTGGCCGGACAACACCGAGCGCCTGCTCCGCAACTCCGCGCTCGCGATCGAAGAGCCGACCGGCGGCGGGCATGTCGTGCTGTTCGCGAACGATCCCTGGTTCAGAGCGTGGTGGCACGCGCTCGACAAACTCGTGCTGAATGCGATCGTGCTGGGACCGAGCTTTTAGTCGAGCGAGTGATGGCGAGGTGAGTCCCTCACACGTCCCTCTTGCCGCTCACCTTCTTCCCTTGTTTGCGCCTCTCATTCCTACATCGTTATCCGACTCACCCGGCCCTGAATCCGAGGCGCGCCACGATCCATGCGCTCCTCGATCATCTTCCTGATCTCCACCCGTCCTGGCGCCATCGGCGCGCGCAAGGGCTGCCCGAATCCTCCGAAGATGGTCCGGCGGTGCGACAGATCGGACATCGGCACGGTCTTCAGCCGCACATCCCGGAAGCGGCCGGCCCCCACATACACCCGCAGCGATACTTCCTCGCCGGGTTTCACCTTCTCCATCTCGCGCTGCAGGCGCGACGCCTTCGCGCCGCCGATGAACTCGTCGCCGGCGTCCTGGGAGGCCACGCGAAGATCGACGCCGTTGATCGACGCGATGCGGTTTCCTTCCTCGAGCCCGGCTTTGACCGCGGGACCTTCGTCATCGAGTCCCATGATCAGGACGCCGAGGGTGTCGCGTCTGCTTCCCGTGCTGCCGAGAGAGATGCCGAGCGCCGCGCGATCATCGAGATCGTCGTTCGTCCAGCGCATCGAACGGTACAGGCTGTCGGCGGCTACCGTGCGCACGCGGACGCTGCGCGTCTGGCCGCCGTTGTAGACGCGAAGCTCGACCTCGTCGCCCGGCTCCACTTTTCCGAGCTCGCGGGTGAGCCGGCGACTCATCGCGTTCGCCATGTCCCAGTCGCCGACGTCCACCGGAGCAAGGCGAAGGTTGACGCTGTTGATCGCCGCGATGCGATTGCCTTCCTCGATCCCGGCGCGTTCGGCGGGTCCGCCAGTGGTCACGGACGTGACGAGAACACCGAGCGTATCGCGTGCGCTTCCCGTGGACGTGCTCACGCCGATGACTGCCCGATTCTCGTTTGCTTCGGACAGCAGCGCCCTCGCGCGCGCGTGGGGCTCGGAGCGATACACGCGCACGTCCTGCGCATCGGCGATACCCGGCACGCCGACGACAGCGACGGCGATCGCAAGAAAGAATCTCCGGTTCATTAGGACCTCGTAATGCGGTTGGGGTTTCCGCCACGTACGACACACCTCGCGTGGCGGAAGGTTTACTGCGGGCAAAGCGCCTGAAACCGTTAGCTTTCCGGGGTGACCGTTCCACAGTCCACCCAACGCGCTGGTACCGGGGTTGATCACGCCCCGGATCTCCACGCGTTCGAGCATCACTGGCAGGACGAGGCGGACGCCGCCTACCTGTATCGCGTTCTCGCGTACTCCGAGAGCGACCCGAAGAAGAAGTCCATCTACCATCGTCTTGCCGAAGTCGAGGACAAGCACGTTCAGATCTGGGCCGGCCTGCTGGCGCAGCATAATCGCGCGCCGGGCAGCCATCGGCCGAGCGCGCGCACGCGATTGCTCGCGACGCTTGGCCGCGCGTGGGGACCGGAGTTCCTGCTGCCGCTGCTGCTCGCCGAGGAGGGACGCGAGGTGAAGGCGTACCTCGACATGCACCGCACGACCGCGAGCGGCGTCGCCGGGAAGGGCGAAGCGCTGACGCTCGCGCGCGAATCAGCGGAGCACGCCGAAGAGCTGAACAAGATCTCCGGAAAGACCGGCGAACCGTGGCATCGCACGGAGTCCGGCGGCTTCCTCCGCAACGTCATCTACGGATTCAACGACGGTCTCACGGCGAATTTTGGTCTCGTCGCGGGCGTCGTCGGCGCGTCGGCCGTCGCGCAGCACGAGACCATCATCGTCACCGGCGTCGCCGGGCTGATCGCCGATGCGTTGTCGATGGGCGCCAGCGGATATCTGGCGGCCAAGAGCGAACAGGAGGTGTACGCGCGCGAGATCGCGATGGAGCGCGACGAGATCGCGATGATGCCGGAAGTCGAGCGCGACGAGCTGGCGCTGATCTATGAAGCCAAGGGGATGGATCAGGCGACGGCAGATCGGCTCGCGACGCAGATGATGGCCGACCCGCAGCGCATGCTGAGCGAGAAAGTGCAGGAGGAGCTGGGGATCGGCGATCCGCACATGTCGCCGCTGCGCGAAGGTGTCGTTACGGGAAGCGCGACGGCGATTGGCGCGCTGATTCCCGTCTTTCCCTTCCTGTTCTGGGAGGGGTCGGTCGCAATTACGGTGTCCTTTGCGATATCGATGCTGTCGCACTGGCTGGTCGGCGCGGCGCGATCGGTCTTCACTGGCCGCAGCGTTTTCCGGTCCGGACTGGATATGTTCGTCGTTGGACTGGGCGTCGCCATCGTGGGCTATTACGTCGGCGACTGGATCGGCAAGCTGCTTTTCTGAACCTGAACCGTAGAGCTGTCTGGACATGAAACGAATCTTTCCGCTTGCGTTCGCGGCGATCGTCGTCGCGTCATCTCCGGCCCACGCGCAGCAGACCATGCCGCCCGCGTCGCCGACTATCGGAGCTTCCGGCGGGCTGGGCGCCGGCATCGCGATCCCGATCGGCGCTCTGTCAGACAATCATGCGGCGGGATACACGCTGTCCGGGCTCGTCGATTTCTCGGCTGCGGAGCAACCGTTCTCGTTCAGGGCCGAGTTGATCCTGCAGCACTTCGATCGTAAACGAAATGCGCCGGTGGAAACGGATAACATGAACATCTGGTCGCTTGGCGCGTCGCTCCTCGCGCGTACTCCGCAGCAGGCGTCGAGCGCGTACCTGATCGGCGGGATCGCGATCTACCATCCGACCGACGGTGGCACCAAACCTGGCATCAACGCGGGCGCGGGTCTCGAAGTGCCGCTCACGTTCTTCGTCGGGTTGGCAGACATCAGGATCCACTGGGTCATGACCGAAGGACGGCCACTGCTGACCATTCCCATCACGCTGGGAGCCAGGTTCTAACCGGCTACTTCACGACGATGTTCAGCAGCCGCCCCGGCACGAAGATCACCCGTGCCGGGTCCGTCGTGACGAACTTGGCGATGTTCCCATCCGCCATCGCCGCGTCGACCGCGGCTTCCTGCGTCGCATCGGGGGAGACCAGGATCGTTCCGCGCGTCTTTCCATTCACCTGCACCGCCATGGTCACCTGCTCGTCCGCGGCGAGCGCCGGGTCGACGCTCGGCCACCCTGAGTCGAAGATGCTGCGCGTATGACCGAACCGCTCCCACAGCTCCTCGGCGATATGCGGCGCGAAGGGAGCGACGAGCCGCGCGGCTGGCTCCACCTCGTCGATGTGCGGCGTGCGCTCGCCCGATCGCAACGTCTTCATGTACTCCATCATCGCAGCGATCGCGGTGTTGTAGCTCAGGGCCGGGATGTCCTCCGTCACCTTGCGGATGGTCTTGTGCAGTTTGCGCATGACGCCGGGATCCGGCGCGCCTTCGCGACGTGATTCGATCGCCGAGCTCCACAAGCGATCGAGAAAACGCTTCACGCCGGAGATGCCGCGGTCCTGGAAGTCACCGCCTTCCTCGTAGGGCCCGAGGAACATGAGGTACGCGCGGAACGCGTCCGCCCCCCATTGCTCGATGTAGTCGCCGGGGTTCACGACGTTGCCGCGGCTCTTCGACATCTTCGCGCCTTCCCGCACGATGGTGCCGTGCGCGCGGAAGCGCGCGAAGGGCTCCTCGAACGGCAGCATCTTCGCGTCGTGCAGCACCATTGTGATGAAACGCGAATACAGCATGTGCAGCACCGCGTGCTCGTTCCCGCCGATATAGGAGTCGACGGGGAGCCACTTCTCGGTGAGCACGGGATCGAAGGGCACGTCGTCACGGTCGACGCTCGGATACCGCAGGAAATACCAGGAACTGTCGAGGAAGGTGTCGGAGACGTCAGTTTCGCGACGGGCTGGCCCGTGACACTTCGGACACTTCACGCGGAACCAGCTCTCGACCCGCGCCAAGGGTGATACACCGCTGTCGTCCGGCTTGAAGTCGTCGACGTCCGGCAGTATGACCGGCAAATCGGACTCCGGCACCGGCATGGTTCCGCATTTGTCGCAGTAGATGATGGGAATCGGCGGACCCCAGTAGCGCTGCCGGGAGATGCACCAGTCGTGCAACCGGTAGTTCACCACGGGACGCGCCCGTCCATGCTCCTCGAGCCATGCGACGATGGCGTGCTTCGCCTCGCTGACGGTGAGACCGTTGAATTGCGCCGAGTTCACGAGGCGCGCCGGATCTTCCGAATGGACGAACGGCTCCCGCAATGGCGTGTGCTCGTTCTCAGCCGCACTGGCCACGACGCGCGGAATGGCGAGCCCGAATGTCGTCGCGAACTCGAAGTCCCTCTGGTCGTGCCCCGGCACGGCCATGATCGCTCCGGTACCGTACTCCATGAGCACATAGTCCGCGATCCAGATCGGAATCGGCTGTCTCGTTGCGGGATTGATGGCGTACGCGCCGGTGAAGACGCCGGTCTTCTCCTTCGTCACCTTGCGGCTCACGAGATCCTGCTTCGCCGCGCGCGCGCGGTACTCCCCGACCGCAGATCGCTGCTCGTCCGTCGTGATGCGATCGACGAGCGCATGCTCCGGCGCCAGCACGAGGTAGGTGGCGCCGAAGATCGTGTCGGGGCGCGTCGTAAAGACCTGAATCTCCGCAGGAGGCACGGCAATCTCGCCGCTGCCCGGCTCCACCGACGCGGTCGCGGAGACGCCGAAGAGATCCTGCACCTGAAAGACGATCTCGGCGCCGTCCGAGCGGCCAAGCCAGTTTCGCTGTGCGGCCTTTGTGCTCTCGGACCAGTCGAGCGTATCGAGGTTCGTCAGCAGACGCGCTGCGTAGTCGGTGATGCGAAAGAACCACTGCTCGAGGAATCGCTGCTCGACCATGGCGCCGCAGCGCTCGCAGGCGCCGGCGATCACCTGTTCGTTGGCGAGCACCGTTTTGTCGTTCGGGCACCAGTTCACCGCCGCGCCCTTCTTGTATGCCAGCCCTCTCTTGTACAGCTGGAGAAACAGCCACTGGGTCCACTTGTAGTACCGTGGATCGGTGGTCGAGAGCTCGGCGCGCCAGTCGATCATCAGCCCGGAGCGCTTCAGCTGCCTGCGGAAATTGTCGATGTTGCGCGGGATCAGCTGCATCGGATTCACGCCAACCTTGAGCGCGTAGTTCTCGGAGTGAATCCCGAACGCGTCGTAGCCCATCGGCTCGAACACCGTGTGCCCCTGCATTCGCTGATATCGGCCGTGAATGTCGTTGCCGGTGAACGCGAACAGGTTCCCGACATGCAGCCCTTCCGCGGACGGATACGGGAACATCATGAGCGTGTAGTAGGGCCGTAGTCCGCCCTTCACGTCGGCGTGATTGGTGCCGTCGCGCTCCCAGCGCGACTGCCACTTCTGCTCGATGGCCGTCGGGTTGTACGTGTCCTGTTCGATGCGCGCCGTGTCGGTCATGGTCGTACAGACCAATGTACTGGAGACGGGTGTCCCGCTCTATTGGGCTCTCAAGACTCCTTCCAGCACATCGAGCATCGCTTCGAGCCCCGCGACGGTGTGATCTCCCATATGCCCGATCCTGAAGGTGTTCCCCTTCAGCTCCGCCTGCCCGCCACCGATGTCGTAGCCCTGCTCCCGCATCGTGGCCAGCACGGCGGTCGGTTTCACATGGCGAATCGCCGTCACTGAGGGTGACCGCCGGCCGGGGCGAGCGTGAACCGCGATGCTCAACGCACCCGCCTCGGCGCGATCCACCCACGCCGTGCACACGTCGGCCATCCTGGCGTGGCGCGCGAATCTGGCCGGCAGCGTCTCCAGTTCGATGTCGGCCAGCTGCTTGTCGAGCGCGAACAGCAGCGACACCGCCGGTGTTGTGGGACTCTGCGCCTTCGAGGCAAATTCCTCGTACCGGAGAATGTCGAGATAGGTCCCACGATCCTCGAGTTTGCGCGCCCGGTCGAGGAAGCGTTCCGAAACGGCGGCGAACCCGAGCCCGGGCGGCAACGCGAGCGCCTTCTGCGACGCGGAGACCACCGCGTCCAGCCCCCACGAATCCATCATAATCGGCGTCGCGCCCGCGCTCGAGACGGCATCCACCAGCAGCAGGCAGTCGTCGTGTTCGCGCACGATCTTCGCGACCCCCTCCGGATCACTCAGAACACCCGCGGCCGTTTCGCTGTGCGTCAACGTGACGGCATCGAACCGTTCGGCGCGAAGCGCGTCGGCGATCTTCTCCTGCGGCACCACATCCCCCGCCTCCGACTTGAGGCGTGTCACGGTACGCCCGCACCCCTCGGCCATGCGCGCGAAGCGCTCGCCGAAGTCACCGTGCACGATCGCCAGCACGCGTTTCACCGTTCCACCACGGATTGCGAGCTCCATCGCCGCGGTGCCGGAACCCGTGATCACATGCACCGCCCTCGAGGTGCCGAAGATGGTGCCCAGCCGCGGCGTCACGCGGCGCATGAG
>JBOHTL010000334.1:0-4930 GCA_050733735.1 Gemmatimonadaceae bacterium | reverse complement strand
GCTCAAACCCTCGGATGAAACGGGGATTGCGCTCGGTATCGGCGCGCCGGTGACGCTCACCTTTGCGGCAACGCCCGAAGGCATGCGCTTCGCCCCATTCTTCACGCCAGTCTTCGGCATCGGCGCGACGACGTTCGGGTGTCCTCTGGTCGGCGACTGCGAAGAGAGTGGCACGCGCTTCGTCCTCGGCGGCGGCGTAGCCGTGTGGAACCCGCTGAGCAGCATCTCGGCGTCGCTCGGCATCAACCATGTGCTGGCGGATGGCGCGAGACCGGTGTACGGCGTCAGCGTGCAGCTGGGTGGGAGATAAAACGTTTGAACGTTTCAGGGTTTCAGGGTTTCAGGGTATAAACGTTGAAACGTCGAAGCGCTTCTCAGTGAAAGTCATGACTGCGCGCGTACTCCGCCCCGACCTCAGCCTGGAGCGCGCGGAAGGAGTCGCCGCGCACGTTGACCACCCCTTGCTCGATCTGCAGCGGGCCGCGAACGAGCAGCAGCGGCGTCGTCGAGATGAGCAGCGCCTGCCGCTCGAAGCGCTTCGGTGTGACGACGACGTTCACCATCCCGGTCTCGTCCTCGAGCGTGAGAAAGACGAAGCCCTTCGCGGTGCCGGGGCGCTGGCGGCAGATGACCAGTCCGGCAATGGCCACGCGATCGCCGTCCTTCGCGCGACGCGCCAGCTCGGCGGCGGAGAGAATGCCATTGGGCGCCAGCAGTGGGCGCAGATGCAGCATGGGATGACCGTTGAGCGAGACGCCGGTCATGCGGTAGTCGGCTTCGGTCAGCTCTCCGGGGGACATGGCGGGCAGCCTGCGGCTGCCCGCGTTCTCGGCGGCACTTCGCGCCGGTGAGCGGGCCGGCTTCTTTCGAGGCGCAAGAGGCCCGGCGTCGCCACGGGCCGCGTCGAGCACTTCCCAGAGCGCGACGCGGCGCTTCTCGAGATCCGGTTCGTCGAGAAAACCATCAAACGCGCCCGCCATCGCGAGATGTCGCAGCGCGCGCTTGTCGAATCGCGTGCGGCGCACGAAGTCCTCGATCGAGGTGAACGGGCCTTTGGCCCGCGCGGCCTCGTAAATCTCCTGCGCTTTCGAACCAAGACCAGTGATGAGTCGCAGTCCCAGACGAAGGAACGGAGGTTCGTCGGCAGTTAGCCGCGCGCGCAGGCGCGGCTTTTTTCTCTGCAGCGTGTGATCCCACCGCGAGTGCCTGATGTCGATCGGCAGCACGCGCACCCCATGCCGCTTCCCGTCCTCGATGATCGTGCCCGGCGCGTAGAAGCCCATCGGCTGCGCGTTGAGAATCGCCGCCGTGAACTCGGGCGCGTAGTAGTGCTTCAGATACGCCGACGCGTACACCAGCAGCGCGAAGCTGGCGGCGTGTGACTCGGGAAATCCGTAGTCCGCGAAGGCATTGATCTGGTTGTAGATCCGCATCGCGATGTCCTTCGGAATGCCGTTCCGCTCCATGCCGTCGATGAGCTTCTGACAGATTGCCGACATCCGCTCGCGACTGCGCTTGTGTCCCATCGCCTTGCGCAGGCTGTCGGCTTCGCCGGGAGTGAATCCCGCGCACGCCACGGCAACCTGCATCCCTTGCTCCTGAAAGAGCGGCACACCCATGGTGCGTTTCAGAATCGGCTCGAGCGCGGGATGCGGGTACGTCACCTCCTCGAGGCCGGCCCGGCGACGCAAATACGGGTGAACCATGTCACCCTGGATGGGGCCGGGACGGATGATCGCGACCTCGACCACGAGATCGTAGAACTGCCGAGGCTTGAGCCTCGGCAGCGTATTCATCTGCGCGCGGCTCTCCACCTGGAAGACGCCGATCGTGTCGGCTTTGCAGAGGTCGTCGTAGACGTTCTGATCGTCCATGTCGAGCTGCGCGAGATCGATCGTGATGCCGCGTGTCTGGCGCACGTACGTGATGCATTTCTGGATCAGCGTCAGCATGCCGAGGCCGAGGCAGTCGATCTTCACGAGGCCCACGGGGTCGAGGTCGTCTTTCTCCCACTGAATGACGGTGCGGTCCTTCATCGACGCGGGCTCGATAGGCACGACAGTCGACAGCGGCTCCGCGGTGAGCACGAACCCGCCGACGTGAATGGAGCGGTGACGCGGCAGCTGGTGCAGCCCTTCGACGACGTTCGGCAGTACGCGCACGCGCTTGTCAGAGGCGTCGAGCCCTGCCTGCGCCATGATGCCGCGTTTCGGTTGCGTCTGCCGAAACGCCGTCGTGGGATTCCGGCGTTCGTTGTGCGTGATCTTCGCGTGCGGATCTTCCCAGTAGTTGATCCTCGTCTCCTGCGCGGTCTCGCTGCCCGCTGGCTCGTATCCGGCTGCCGGCATCGGACGATGCCAGGATGTCAGCGATTGCTGGCGTGGATCGACCCACTTCGGCCCCGCCGGGCCTGATTCAACCACAGAGGACACAGAGGACGCAGAGGACAACGGAGAAGGATGCTTTCCTGATCGCGCCGCCTCCTTCACTTCACGAGTCCGAGTGTTGGCTTCAGTGCCCGCCATCATCTGCTGTCCCATGACGCGAGCGATCACGCGATTCGTGCTTTCCTCTGCGTCCTCTGGGTCCTCTGCGTTTCCATCTTCTTCCTTTCCTCGCAATGCATCAGCAGTCGCCCGCGCCGAGAAGCGATCCGAGAGCGTCGCCAGCCTGTCCGCCTGCTCGACCGAGAATCCCAGCACGCGCGCGGCGTCGCGCACCGCGCTGCGTCCGCGATACGTGATCTGCTCGCAGACCATCGCCGCATGGTCGCGGCCGTACTTCTCGTACACGTACTGCAGCACGTGCTCGCGCTCCTCGTGGGCGAAGTCGATGTCGATGTCCGGCGCCTCCTTGCGGTCCTCGCTCAGAAAGCGCTCGAAGAGCAACCCGAGCTTCACCGGATCGACGGCCGTGATGCCCAGACAGAAGCACACGGCGGAGTTCGCGGCCGAGCCACGCCCCTGACACAGCACGCCGCGTCGTCGCGCGAAGCGCACGATGTCCCAGACGATCAGGAAATAGCCGGCGAGCCCCAGCTTGCCGATGAGATCCAGCTCGTGGCGCAGTTGTCGGTCGTGCTGTTCCGTTCGGACGCGCTCCCCCCCCAGCGCTCGTACGCGCCCTGCTCGACGAGCCGCTCGAGATACTCGTCCGCGGTCACCCCGGGGGGGAGTGGAAATGCGGGGAGCGTCGGCGCGAGCTGTTCCATGCGGAACGCGCAGCGCTCCGCGACCGCAAGCGTGTTGCGGATTCCCTCCGGCGCGTGCTGCCAGCGCCGCGCCATCTGCGCCGCGCTCTTGAGATACCACTCGGCGTTGGGACGCAGCCGCGTCCCCATCTCGTCGAGCGTGCGCTCGTGTTTGAGACAGGCGAGAACGTCGTGCAGCATGCGATCGCGGGCGCGAGCATAGTGCACGTCGTTCGTGACCACCCACGACAGCTCCAGCGAGCGCGCGATCGCGATCAGATGCGTCGACGTCTCGCGCTCCTCGGGGAGCCCGTGGTCCCAGCATTCGATCGCGACGCGCCGGTCGAAGATGTCGATCAGCGTCGCCGTCGCCTCGCATGCGGCGTCGATGTCGCCGGCGGCCGCGAGCGTCGGCACCCAGCCGCGCGGACACCCCGTGAGCGCGAACAGCCCTTTCGCATGGCGCGCGAGGGTGTCGAGATCCACCTGCGGCTCGCCGCGCGTGTTGTTCATGCGCGCGAGGGTGATCAGCGTGGAGAGGTTGCCATAGCCCTCACGGGTCTCCGCGAGCAGAACCAGGTGGGTCGTGGGAAGTGGGGAGTGGGCAGGGGATAGTGACTTCCCACTCCCCACTGTGAGCTCAGCTCCAATGATTGCGGCGACGCCGAGCTCCGAGCCCGCCTGCGCGAACCGCACCGCGCCCCCGAGCTCGTCGTGGTCGGTGAGCGCGAGGGCTGGGTAGCCGAGCTCCTTCGCCCGCTGCGCGAGCGTCTCGGGCAGCGCGGCGCCGTCGAGCATCGAGAACGCCGAGTGACAGTGCAGCTCGACGTAGGAGTGAGCACGCGACATCGCTCAGTCGTACCAGCCCTGGATCCACCACCCGCTCGCGTCGCGGTACAGGACCAGCTCACCGCACTCCTCGTCGCTCTCGCAGCGCCAGTAGTCGCGGCCGTAGCCGTCGTGCCACCAGTCGCCCGACAAGCGCTCGGGACCGATGGCATTGGCGACCGTGACCGCGCGTCCGCGCCAGAAGATCCGGCGCGGGTCGGGATCGCGGTCGACGTCGACGCGCTCGGGGTCGGGGAGCAGTCGTACAGCAACTGGGTGCGAGGTGTTGGGTGTGAGGTGCGAGGGGTGCGGTGTGGGGCGGGTGTCCCCGCGCACCTCGCCTCTCGCACCTCGCACCTGTTCTTCGTGCCATTCACCGCTGCGTTCGGGCGCGTACGCATCGCGCGCCGCGGGCTTCACGACGACACCGGGCCCGAGCTCGGCGCGAACCCGTTCCAGCGCCGCGTCCGCGGCGCCCGGATCCTTCCAGCTCGTGTTCAGCAGGTTTCCCTGCTCGCCGGTGAGTGGAGCGGTGAGCAGCACGGTCAGTCGAACGGCAGTCACCGGCGCGCTCAGCGTCCAGCGCGCCAACAGGCCGCGACAGCGCTCGAAGAGCGGCGCGGGGCGCGCCAGCGGCCGTGGCAGCCGGATCTCGCGCGTGACGGTGTGTGGGACCGCGCTCGGCAACGCGCCGCGCGCGTCGTCGAGGGTGAGCGTGACCGACAGTGACGCGATCGCGCGCCCCTGGGAGACCATCTGCCCGACGAGATTTTCGACCGCCGGGCGCACCAGGAAGAGCACCGGCTCCATCGTCGTCGACGGCGTGTCGAGCTCGAGCTGCACGTGCGGATGGTCGTCCACGCGCGCCAGCACGGGACGCCGAGGATAATATACTTGCGCCAGCCGCCATGG
>JBOHTL010000333.1:0-3595 GCA_050733735.1 Gemmatimonadaceae bacterium | reverse complement strand
GCGTCGCACTTCGTCTTTCGACTCGAACACCAGCCAGCCGTGCCTGAAGGCGTCGGGGAGCCCGGCGCGCTCGATTGTCGCTTCGGAGCTGTGGACGGCGAACGCATGCCAACGCGTGCCGCGGATGTCGTCGAAGACGCGATGGGTGATCGGCGCCGGCTCCTCGGCGACACTGGGCTTCGATCCACCGATGCCGCCGCGCTGACTGCGGCGACGAAGCCGGAGCTAGACGGCGTCCTTCGCGGCCCTGTGTGCGGAAACCAGTGTTTCTTCGATGCGGATGAGCTCACCCGTATCGACCTTGCTCAGGTCGAGGCCGCACGCTTCTTCGAGCGCGACTTCGAGCGCTTTCTGTGCCTTGTCCAGCGCGGGCTGGAGTGGCTCCATTTCCATGTCCCGCATCCGCCTTCGGAGTAGTGACCCAGGTTACAGGCGCAACCAGCGTGCCGGACTTCGCCGACGGTGCCGGGGCATTACAGTATGACGTGGCCGCGCACCGCGTCTCCTCTACCGTCATTCAGACAGGCACGCTCGCCGTCGTGCTGATCGCGCTGCCGTACAAGCTGTTCGAGCTGGACCGGTATTTCGTCCCCAAGGAAGCGGTGCTGCACGGCGCCGCGTTGCTGCTCGGCGTCCTGCTTCTGTTGCGAGCACGCCGTGTCCGCGCGGATACCGCCGACGCGCTGCTCGCCGTGTACGTCGCCTGGAGCGTGCTGTCGGCCATCTTCGCCACGAACCACTGGGTGGCGCAGCGCGCGCTCGGTGTCAGCGTCTCCAGCTCGGTAATCTTCTGGGCTGCGCGACGGCTCGGCGAGGACGGAGCATACCGTCGCGTCCTTGCAGGCGCGGCGTTCGCCGCCGTGATCGCCGCGGCCACCACCCTGCTGCAGGCGTACGGTTTCGAGACCGATTACTTCAGCCAGAACCGCGCGCCCGGCGGCACATTTGGCAACCGCAACTTCGCGGCGCATTTCGCGGCGATCGGTCTGCCGTCGCTGGTGTACTGCGCGCTCACTGCGCGCGGCGCGGGCACGTTCATGCTCTCGTCGCTCGGCGTCCTGATCGTGGCCGGCACGCTGGTGCTCACCCGCTCGCGCGCGGCGTGGCTGGCCGTCGCGGTGACCGTGGCCGCCGTCACCATTCCGCTGGTCGCGTCGCGCAGCCATTGGGGTGGGCTTCCGGTGATCGGCCGTCTCTTTCGGCTCGCGATCGTCACGGCGGCCGGCGTCGCGCTCGCGATCTTCCTCCCCAACTCGCTGAACTGGCGCAGCGATTCTCCATATCTCGACTCGGCGCTCGGCGTTGTGGACTACAGCAGTGGCAGCGGCCGCGGACGGATGACGCAATACTTCAACTCGCTGCGCATCAGCCGCGACGATCCGCTGTTCGGCGCCGGGCCCGGCAATTGGCCGGTGCGCTATCCCGACTATGCGCCCAACAACGATCCGTCGCTCACCGACAACGGCATGACCGCGAACCCGTGGCCGAGCAGCGATTGGGTCGCCTTCATTTCGGAGCGGGGCGTGGTGGCGACGGCAGCACTGCTCGGCGTCTTCGTGGTGCTCTTCTTCGGCGGCATGCGGCGCTGGAGCACGCTGGCGACGGGCGAGGACGTTCTCGCGAAGGTGGTGCAAGTGGGGACGATCGCGGCGACGATGGTCGTCGGCGCCTTCGATGCGGCCCTGCTGCTCGCGGCGCCTGCGTTTCTCTCGTGGAGCGTCATCGGCGCGACGAGCGGCATCGCGCGCAGCGGGAAAGAACTGGCACCCGCGCGCAGATGGTGGGTGCTCGGCACCACCGTCATCCTGACCATCGTTGTGATCTCGCTGGTCCGGAGCGCCGCGCAGGTCGTGTCGATTCTGCAGGTGGGCACGGGTGGGACGCGAGCCGGCTGGATTGCCGCGGCGCGCTGGGATCCCGGAAGCTTCCGCATTCATCAGCGCGCGGCGGAGCTGCACCTGAATCGGGGAAGCTGTCGCTCGGCAAGGCCGTACGCGCTGAGGGCGAGGTCGCTTTTTCCCGAAGCACCGGGACCGAGAAGGGTCTTGAGAGCGTGCGATTGAGGCGCTGCTACAAGCGCCGATGACCGCCTCTGCCTCTTCTGCGTTTCCGATGATCATCGGAGTCGGAGTCGTCATCAAAATGGCGATGGCGAGCTTCGCGGTCCTCGTCGATGAATTCAGCTTCACGTCGCGTGCGTAACACGGCGTCGGTTGCCGACTGCGCGCGCAGAAAATCGAGGTTCTCGGAATGGGCGCCCAGCACGCGCGCTGACGGACCGTTCACGGCGTCCCACGATTGCGCGAGCGCGACGGTCGTGAGAACGAAGTCGCGAACGCTCATCCCCGCGTCCTCGATCGCCGAGCGGGCGGAAGGCCGCGATTGCAAAGATTCCGCCACCCGATCGACGTCGTCGTCGGAGACGCTGCGCACGTCGATGCGCTCATCGAAGCGGATTCCGGCGCTGTCCAGCGCCTGCTGCGCGACGAGCCACTTCTTGTAGTTGTCCGACGTCAGCGTGTAGTCGATCGCCTCGTGGGAGCTGTCGCTGAGGACGTCTCCCCCGGAGACGCTCTGGATCATTCGGTCACAGGCTGCCAGGACAATGACGCATGGTACAAGAAGGATTGACCGCATCGGCTGGCATCCCTGCAAGGGCTGTGCTTCGCATCGGGCCGCGATGCTAAGGCCATCGCATCGATCGCCGAACGAAGAGATCGTCGCCCGAGATGGTCGCAGCATCGTCGAGATCGCGCCGGCGATTGGGACCGAAGGAATAGATCGTGACCGTCGCGACGGTCTCGCCGCGCGTGATCCGCATCCAGTAGGCGGTTCCCCATGGATCGACCGCGAAGCGGCGACGCGCGGCGTGGCTCTTTCCCTCGCACGGTGCGCCAGACAGATGCGCGCGGAGACTGTCGACGTCGATCCGATCATCCGCCACAAAGGTCCACACGCGCTTGTGCGCAGGGCTGGACCCCAGCACCTCCGTGCGAAGTGCAGCGGCGATGGCGTCGAGCTCCACGGTCGCACACGCAACGCGCTCGGGATCGTTCGTGCCACGCGCCGACCAGGTCGTGAGCGCGAAGGCCACGAGGAGTCCTGCGGGAGCGATCGCCGCGAGCGCCCGCGTCGAAAGTCCCGACGCCACGAGGAATGCGGAGCCGGCGAGCAGCTCGTTCCACTCGCCGGTGAAGCTCACCGGATACCACATGAAGAGCACGATCGCCGCGAGAAACCATGGAAGGCTCGCGAGGGGTGGCGGTGTCGCTCCGATCCGATCCAGCAGCTTTCGTCCCGTGTCGAGCAGCGCGACGAGCGGCATCAGGACCGCGTATCCGATCAGCACGAGAGTGAACGGTCCCTTCGGGCCGCCGAACACGGTCCCGAAGTTGTGCAGGTTCATCTCCTGTTGCGTGTTGTGCTCCAGGAAATACGACGGCGGCGTCAATCCCAGCAGCCGCTGGCCCCAGCTCATCTCCTCGCCGGCCACGAACAACAGGAAGAGCGCGACGAGGCCGTCGAACGGACGCCGCAAGCGGATCGCCCGGATCATCTGGGCGACTCCGGCCACCGCGAACACCAACACCGACGC
>JBOHTL010000332.1:0-6895 GCA_050733735.1 Gemmatimonadaceae bacterium | reverse complement strand
CCAGCAGCTCGTCCAGGTCCGCCGCTGCCAGCGTTTCGAAGTCGAGAACAAGCCCCGTATAGCGCATCGACTGCGAGTGGCGCGCGATCTCGCCCGCGGTCCTCGCGAGGCCGCGTGCATCCCGCGCGAGACGCAGAATCGATGTCGTATGGAAGCGCTCGCCGTGCCAGGACGTGACGATCGCCATGCGCTGCGTGGTCGCGACTGTCCCCATGCGCGGACGCACGGTGTCCGTGAACGGGGACGGAAGCAGCGGCTGACCGGTCGCGCTATCGAGGCCGATCCAACCCGTTACCGCGGCCGCGAGATGATGGCCGTGCGCCCGAATGGTCGCGTCACTGCGCGCGTCCCATGGGGCGGCAAAGCCCCAGAACTCCGCTCGAGCAGTGCGCGTGCGCGGCTGCGCGCCACACGCGCTCGCCATGAGTGTGATCGAGATTACAAGAAAAACGAAGCGCATCTCTCCGGCACATCTATTGATTGCAGATTCCTGCGATCGGCGCATGTCAGCGAGGTCAATCGCTGTGCCAGCTGACGCAGCGTGCTCGACCGAATACCGACTCCCCATTCAAGAAGCTTCATGACACAGACGGCGACTCCGACGCTGGACGACGTACTTGGCGGCGTCCTTCCCGGACGTATACACCTCATCACCGGTTTGCCCGGCAGCGGCAAGACCGCGGCGTGCCTGCATTTTCTCAAGACCGGCGCCACGCGACGCGAGCGGCCAGTGCTGCTGACGCGCGACCGCGGCACCGACCTGCGCTCCATCGCGCTCTATGTCGGCGTGGATCTGCATGGTCTCGTGCGCGATCGCCGCGTCACCGTGGTTCGCTATCGGCAGCGCTTCGCCGCGCGGCTAACCGAGTCCGCGACCCCGGGCGCGATCATGGAGGAGCTGCGTCAGACGCTGGAGCTCGACGACCTCGCGAAGCTGGCGAGCCCTGAAACGCCTCTGCGCATCGCGATCGATCCGGTCTCCCCGTTCGTTCCGCACACGGACGCAAGCGGCGCAGCGCTCGAGACGCTCACGGAGTGGCTCGAAGAGAACAAGTGCACCGCCCTGCTCACCTGGACGGGCGACATGGCCATTGGCGTGGATCGCCGGCTCGAGCCGCTGCTCGACCGGGCCGCGATGATCCTGAACTTCGAGCGCGCCGGCCGCGCGAGCTTCCGCGCGCACGTCGTCCGCGCGCGTCACGCCATCGCGAACGCCGGGCCGATCCCCTTTCAGATCATCCCCGGACTGGGCGTCAGCACCCAGCCGATTGCATCGGTGCTGCAACAGGCGTTCGGGAACGACGGGGGGGGAGGCGAGCAGCCAGCCGCATGAAGCTGTCGCGCTACACCTGGTGGTTCTCCGCGGTGGCGCTCACGCTCACGATCACCGCGCTCGCCACGTACCGCGAGATCAGCGCTGCGTCGCTCTGGTCCCGCGACGAGCCCATTGTCTGGATCGAGGACAGCGCCGGGATCGCGCTGGCTCGCGCACTGCCGTCGCCGCCGACCTTCGCCCAGGTCTTCGCCGCCGACGAGGCGTGGCGACGGGAGAACGCCCGACCGTATACGCTCGCCGAGCTGAAGGCGCGCGGGGACGGACGCCGCACGCCCCGGCAGCAGATGCAGGATCGCGTGTACGCGAGCACGCGCTCGGGCAACCGCGCCGAGGCGATTCGTGAGCTGGATCGCTGGGTGCGATCCAATCCCCGCGACGCGGACGCACTGCTCTGGCTCGCGCGCCTGCTCAACGAGTCGGGACGGAGCGCGGAATCGGTTCGACGATACCGGCAGGCGCTCGCCGTCGTCGGTGGGAGGCGCTGAGATGGCGCGCTCTCGCATGGGCGCTGCGATCCTCGCGGCGATCCTCGCGGCGCTCATCGCGACCGTCCCGGCGCACGCAGGCGCGCAGAACGCCCGAGCGCTCGCGATCCGCGCCGAGATGGCGTCTGTGCTGCTGCAATCGAAGCGTTATGACGAAGCAGCGCGCGAGTATCGCGTACTTCTGGCGCACAACCCGCGCAGCTACAACCACCGATTGAACCTCACGCGCGCCCTCATGTGGGGAAACCGTCCGCGCGAAGCGGAGCGCGAGCTGTCGGTGCTCATCAGTCAGCGAGGCCGCGAGCCGCAGCTCGAAGCAATGCTCCTCAGCGCGCGGCAACAGCTGCAGCCGTCAGCAGGCGAAGCCTACGCGTGGCTCAATGAGCGCCGGAGCTCCCTCGAGTACCGTCGCATTCTGGCGCGCGCGCTCGCAAGAGAGCGCCGCTCCTCGGAGGCGCTGGCCCAGTACGACACGCTGATCCTGCAGCGTCCGTCGCCAGGCCATTTCCTCGAGCGGGCGTATGTGCACGCGGCCCGACGCGACCTCGATGCCGCCGAGCGCGACGTGAGCGCGTCGCTGCAGCTTGGGCCCACGGGCGACGCGTACGTCCTGCGCGGCGATTTGTATCGGGCACGCGGCAACTACGTCGCGGCGCGCGCGGCATACTGGGACGCGAGACAGCGCACAAGCGACGTCGATCTCGCCGGAGCAATGGCGCGGCTGGCGCGCGATGAACGGCCGCCGATCGGACTGCTTCCGGACGTCTACGCCGACGCGCGCGGCTGGCGCGCGGCAACAGTCACCAGCGGTGACAACCTCGGCGTCAATCTGACCACAGCTACATTGCGTCGGGGCACCTGGCTGGCGGGGTTCGACGCGAGCGCGGGCGTGAAGCTTCGCCGCATCGCCTCCTCCGCCTCCTCGCCACTGGATGACGGTTCTGCTTTCGGCGCCGACGTCGCCCTCTCGCGCGAGGGCACGCGCGGACGAATGTATGGACGCGTGCGCGGCCGTGTGGGGTTTCTCGCGCATCCCGCGGCCGAGATGGCGCCGGAGGGCGGAATCGCCGCGGTCGGTTTCTACGGTGCATGGGGGCTCGGGTTCGATCTCGACGTGGGACCGGCATATCCCGAGCTGCTCACCGTCGACGCCTTCCTGCCCTCGCCCGTGACTGGTGAGCAACTTCGCAAACAAAGCTCCGCGATTTCCTTTGCCGGTCCACTCGGTTCCGTGGACGTGGGCGCCAGCCGCGAGCACACGGCCATCAGCGACGGCAACACTCGCACGAGCCTTCAGGGACTGGCACGCGTTCCACTGAAGCCGGCGGTCTCGCTCGTGTACGCCGGAAGCGCGCTGTCGTTCGCGCAACCGTCGACGGCATACTGGTCGCCGGAGAGCTATCGGTCGCACGGCATCGGTCCCGAGCTGCGGCTGCGCCGCACGCGCGGACTTTCCGCGTCGCTTCGCGTGCTGCCCGGGGTCGCATTCACGACGGAGCATGCGACGGACAGTGGTACCGTGAGCGGCTCGGCGCTCCAGCTCACCGGCAGCGGCTCGCTCGCCTGGCGCGGCACCGGTTGGGAGGTGGGAGCCGGCGCATCGTATGGGCAGGGACGCGCCGGCGACTATCAGCGCTTCGACGCCACCCTCTCCATGAGCTACGCGCCATGATCATGGAAGCGGCGGTCACGCTGCTCTTCGTGTTCCTGGTGCTCCTCGTGCTCAGGTACGCGCTGTTCCTCTGGCTCGGCTACCTGCACCACATGGAGAACCGCGCGGGCGCCGAGTCCGACGAGGCGATCGCTCTCCCGCGCCTCACGATCATCGTGCCGGTGTTCAACGAGGCTGCCGTGATCGAGAACGCGCTGCGCAGCCTGATGACTCTCGACTATCCCGCGTACGACATCATCGTCGTCGACGACGGGTCCACCGACGACACGCGCGCGCTGGCGTCGCGACTCGAAGGCAATCACGGCCGGGCGACGCTTCGCGTCGTCGGCAAAGCAAACGGCGGCAAGGCGAGCGCGCTGAATGCGGGAATCGCGCTGGCGCGAACGCCGTACGTGGTCTGTATGGATGGCGATTCGCGGCTCACGCCGGACGCGCTGCGGTACGCCATGCGACACTTCGCGGACGAACGCATCGCGGCGGTCGCGGGAAACGTGAAAGTCGTGAACCGCAACAACATCTGGACGCGGCTTCAGGCGCTCGAATACATCGAGGGACTCAACATGCCGCGGCGCGCGCAGGGGTTCATGCGCGTCGTGAACATCATTCCGGGTCCCATCGGGGTCTTCCGCCGCGACGTGCTGCAGCAGGTCGGTGGCTACGAAACCGATACGTTCGCGGAAGACGCGGACGTCACCCTCAAGATCATCACCGCGGGATGGCACGTCGCCTACGAGGAGCGCGCCATCGCATGGACGGAGGCACCGGAGACGTACCTCGACCTGGTCAAGCAGCGCTACCGCTGGACGCGCGGCATCCTCCAGGCCCTTCGCAAACACGCGACAAGGAAGTTCATGCGCAGCGGCGACGCCGCGGCGCGGATGTCGCTCGCGCTGATGCTCTTCGAGTCGGTGCTCTGGCCGGTGGCGAACATCGTGGGTGGCGTGGCGTTCTGCGTGGCCGCGCTGGGCTTCGGGGCGACCGTCGGCGTGCTGTACTGGTGGGTGCTCCTCGCCATGCTCGACGTCGCGGCCGCGCTGTATTCGCTCAGCATGGAAGGTGAGGACCTGCAGCTGGTGCCCTACGCCTTCGCCTACCGGCTGTTCTTCATCACCATGGTGGACGTGGCCAAACTGTTCGCCACCGTGGAGGAACTGGCGCGAGTGCCGATGACGTGGGGCAAACTGGCCCGGGCGGGACGCATATGAGCTTCGCCGCATTCGTGGCCACGGTCATCATCGTTCTCTTTCTCGTCACCATCGTGATGGCGGTCGGGAGCTACGGCGCGTACAAGCTGCGCGAGCGGCGGCGTCCCGGACGCGCGAACGTTGCGTCGCCCGCTGACGCCCACGGTGTGTACTTCGAGCGCATCGAGGCGTCGGAGCTGGAAGGGGGCGGTCGCCGATGAACGTCGCCAACGCTCGCGACCGCGTTCGGATCACGCTCGACAGCATTCGCTACCGGCTGTCCCGCATCACCGCGCAACAGATCGCCTTTGGCGCCCCCGCGGTCGCGGTCGTCGCCATCTCCGCGTTCTTCACGCTGCGCGCCAACGCGACGCCCGCGGCCGATCCGCAGCGTTTCTCCGGATCGAACGTCGTGATGCGATTGCCGTCACTGCTTAGAGAAGCGCGACTTCCTGCCGGATTCACGGTGGCCATCGTGCGCGATCACGAGGCCGCCAGCTTCTACGACAATCCCTCGACTCTCGACACGATCATCGCTGTCTGGCGACGCGCACTTGCCCCGTCCGGGGCCACCGTGCGAGTCGTGCGTCCCTCGGCGATCCGTTCGACGAACGCGCGGGTGCTGGTGGTTCCCTCCTCGCCCTGCCTCTCGCTCGACACCCGCGCGGCAATCGACGGAGCCGGTGAGCGCGGCCAGGGACTGATCGTCAGTGGTCCGACGGGAACGCACGACGCCGGGTGTCGCAGAATCGGGTACGGCCTGCTTCTGGGCCTCACGAATGCGTCACGCGTGGAAGCCATTCGCGAACGGTCGATGGTGTACGCCGCCATTCCAGCCGGAACGCCGCTGTCCGCTGATCTGCCACCCGGGGCGCGGCTGAACATCGCTCCCGCCGGGCAGATCGCCCTCCGTGTGCCGGCGCGGGACGTCTTCTATTCCGACTTCACTCTGGGCGCGAATCCGGTGGACGACGCGCCCTATCTCGACGCCGCCGTTGTACGCGGGACGTATCGCGACGCACGCGTCGTGTACTTCGGGTTCGAGCTCCGCGATGTAGCCGACGACGCCTGGCACCATGACGTTCTCAGCGTACTTACCCGCAATGCCGTCGCCTGGGCAGCGGGGACGCCGATTGTCGCCCTGGCGCCATGGCCCAGCGGGTATCGATCGGCGGCCGTGATCGCGCAGGACGTGGAAGCCAGCTTCGCGAATGCACGCTACGCGCTCGATTCGCTCGAGGCACTCGGCGTACGCAGCACCTTCTTCGTCACGTCGAATCTCGCGCAGGATCACCGCCGGCTCACCCGCGCGATGCTGGACGTCGGCGAGGTGGGCACACACAGCGAGAACCACCGGCTGCTCGGCGGCACACCGTTCGAGGCGCAACTCGAGCGGCTCGAGAGCACGCGTCGCGACCTCGGCGAGCTGCTGGAAAACGAAGTCAGCGGCTTACGGCCGCCAGAGGAGCAATTCGACGAGGCGACGATGCGCGCCTGGCTCGCGGCGGGCGGGCAGTACCTGCTCGGCGCCAACGATACCCGCTGCGCTGCCCCCGAGCTGCTCGGCTTCAGCGGCGATACGCTCGTGCTGCTTCCCCGCGCCTTCGCCGATGACTTCGCGGCGGCAGGACCCGAGTACCGTCGCGCGCCGCACCTGGTTGCTGGGATCATGCGCGCGGACATGCGTCGCGCGAAGGACCTTCACGGCCTGTACGTCCTGAGCTATCACTCCCAGTTGCTCGCGAAGCCGGAGTACGTCGGCGTCGTCGCGGGGTTGGCGCGTGAGTTGGTAGCGGACAGCAGCATCTGGCTGGCGACGGCCGGCGATGTCGCGGACTGGTGGCGTCGGCGCTCGCTCGTGGAGGTGCAGGTCGTCCGCACGACGGACGCCTACATCGATCTGCGGGTCCGGAATCGCGGCGACGATGTTCTGAAGAACGTAGCCGTACTGGTCAGTCTGCCGCGCGGCAGTCGGCTGAAATCCACCGCGAATGTATCGTCCGCCAACGGTCTGGCACAGGTCACTGTGCCGCGCATCCAACGCCGCTCGCGCCTCTCGATTCGGGTACCGATCGTCCGATAGCCGCGCGGTGTTACTACGCGGTGTTTACTACGCGGTGTTTACTGCGCGGTGTTACTGCGCGGTGTTACTGCGCGGTGTTACTGCGCGGTGTTACTGCGCGGTGTTACTGCGCGGTGTTACTGCGCGGTGTTACTG
>JBOHTL010000331.1:0-5669 GCA_050733735.1 Gemmatimonadaceae bacterium | reverse complement strand
CAGCTATTACGACGCCATCCGGGCGCGCGACTACGATGCCGCCTACGCGCTCTGGGCCGGAGCCGGACGGGCAAGCGGCCAGACACGAACGGAATTCTCGGCAGGATTCGCCGAGACGGAACGGATTCGTCTCACCATCAGCGACAGCGTTCATGTCGAAGGCGCCGCCGGCTCGCAGTACGCCACGGTTCCGGTGGCGATCGATGCCGTGTTGAGAAACGGCGAGACGCAGCGCTTCGAGGGCAATTACACGCTGCGACGCTCCATGGTCGATGGCGCGACGCCCGACCAGCGACGCTGGCACATCTCCGGCGCGGACCTGCGGCTCAAGTGATTCGAAAATCGCGGCGCTGGTAGCCCGGCCGCCAATTCACATTATCGCGCACCCCCAGACTTGCGGCAAGGCCCTCGTGCGGGTTCAAGCTTCGCGCTCTTCTGACAAGGAGTCGCGATGACCGAACACGCGGTGGTGATCGCCGGAGGCGGTCCGACGGGGCTGATGCTGGCGGGCGAGCTGGCACTCGCTGGTGTCGACGTCGCCATCGTCGAGCGCCGGCCGAACCAGGAGCTTGCCGGATCGCGCGCAGGCGGTCTGAGCGCACGCACCCTCGAGGTCCTCGATCAGCGTGGAATCGTCGACCGGTTCCTGGCGGAGGGGCAGAAAGCTCAGGTCACGGCCTTCGCCCCGGCGCGTCTCGACATCAGCGACTTTCCAACGCGGCACCCCTACGGGCTCGGGCTCTGGCAGAACCACATCGAGCGCATCCTCGCCGGCTGGGTCGTCGAGCTGCCTGTGAAGATCCATCGCGGCCGTAACGTGACGGGCTTCTCGCAGGACGAGACCGGCGTCGACGTCCACGTGTCCGAGGGCCAGGCGATGCGCGCGCAATATCTCATCGGATGCGATGGAGGACGCAGTCTGATTCGCAAGGCGGCCGGCATCGAGTTCCCTGGCTGGGATCCGACGATGAGCGCCCTGATCGCCCAGGTGGAGATGACCGAGGAGCCGGAGTTGGGGATGCGCCGCGCACCCTCAGGCATGCACGCCCTGGGGAAGGTGGAGTACGAGATCAAGGACGGCGTGGTGCACTACAGGAAGGGAGGAACTGTCGGCGTCATGCTGACCGAGGAGCACGTCGGAGCCACGGCCGAGCCCACCCTCGACGATCTCCGCCAGAGACTCATCGCCGTCTACGGGACCGACTACGGGATGCACAGTCCCACCTTCATCTCCAGGTTCACTGACACCACTCGGCAGGCCGCGGCCTATCGCAAGGGTCGTGTGCTGCTGGCCGGCGACGCGGCGCATGTGCATTCCCCCGTCGGCGGGCAGGGACTCAACACCGGCGTGCAGGACGCGGTGAACCTGGGATGGAAACTGGCCCAGGTGATCAAGCGGACCTCACCGGAAAGCCTGCTCGATACCTACCACGCCGAGCGCCACCCGGTCGGCGCCCGCGTATTGAAGAACACGATGGCGCAGGTGGCGCTCACGCACCGCATGGATGAGCGCACCGACGCGCTGCGCGACGTCGTGTCCCGGCTGCTGAGCATGGACGAGCCGCGCAAGCGATTCGGCGCGATGATGTCCGGCCTCGACATTCAGTATGATCTTGGACCTGGGCATCCGCTGCTTGGGCGTCGCATGCCGGATCTCGACCTGGTCACCGCAGACGGTCCGTGTCGCGTCTTCACGCTGCTGCACGCTGCCCGCCCGCTGCTCCTCAACTTTGGCGGGCCCGGTACCATCGCGATCACACCGTGGCGTGATCGAGTTCAGGTAGTCGACGCCAGATACGATGGCGCGTGGGAGCTGCCGGCCCTCGGCGCGGTCACCGGGCCTGGCGTGGTGCTGGTTCGGCCGGATGGATATGTGGCCTGGGTGGGAGACGAGACCCAAACAGGGCTCGCCGACGCGCTGACCATCTGGTTCGGGTGACGACTCCGGTGTACGTCGGAGTTGTCACTGAAGGCAGCACGCGCCCACCCGGCCTCTGGCCGCTTCATGTCCCCGCGTGCATGATTCCCAACCTCTCTTCTTCATGGAGAACAGCCTGATGAAACGCTATAGCCTCATCCCAGGCGTGATCGGCTTGGCGCTGGTGTGCAGCACCGCAGGTGTGCTCTCTGCCCAGGCAGGGGCGATACGAGGAACCGTGGTCGACTCCGCGGCGCGGCGGCCGATCCAGGGAGTCCAGATTCAGGTCGTCGGCAGCAACCGGGCTGCCGCCACCGACTCGGCGGGCGAGTATCAGCTCCGCGATGTTCCGGCTGGCACGCATTCACTTCGTGTTCAACGGATCGGTTACGGCTCCGTCACCCGCTCGGTGACCGTCTCGCCGAACCAGACCAGCACCCAGGACTTCGCGCTCCGCGTTCTGGCGCAGACGCTCGGCGAAGTGGTCGTCACCGGATACGGCACGGCCCAGAGACGCGAGATCAGCAACTCGGTCTCGTCCGTCACGGGCGCGTCCATCGCCAACACGCCGCAAGCAGGATTGGACGGCGCCCTGCAGGGAAAGGCGGCGGGCGTCCAGGTCATCCAGAACGCCGGCAACCCCGGCAACGGCATCACGGTGCGCGTGCGCGGAGCGTCGTCGCTGTCCGCGAGCAACCAGCCACTGTACGTCATCGACGGTGTGCCGCTCATTCGCGAGGACTTCTCGCAGCTGGACGTCGGCGGGCAGGACATCACCGCGGTCACCGGCGTGAGTCCTGACGAGATCGCGAACATCGACATCCTCAAGGACGCGGCCGCGGCATCGATCTACGGCTCCCGCGCCTCGAACGGCGTCGTCATGATCACCACCAAACGGGGACAGGCCGGCCGGCCGAAGATCACGTTCAATACGTACACCGGCTGGCAGCAGGCGGAAAAGCACGTCGACATGATGACCGCGGCGGAGTACGTGGAGTTCATGTTCGAGGCGGTCGCCAATGACCGGGCCCCCGGTTACACCGACGCGGAGATCGCCGACGAGCTGGGGTTCGACCGCAGCTTCGCGACCGTGAAGACCGACTGGCAGCAGGAGATCTTCCGCACCGCGCCCATCCGCGACATCGCGCTCCAGATGCTCGGCGGCAGCGACCGGATGCAGTACTTCCTCTCGGGAGCGCACTTCGAACAGGAAGGCACGGTCATCGGATCGGCGTACAACCGGCAGAACGTTCGCGCCAACATCGATTTCCGCGGCGCCGAGAAGCTGTCCGTGCGCTCGGGGCTCGCGTTCATCCGTGAAGACAACGACCGCAATGAGAACGACAATACGCTCGACGGCGTGGTCACCAACGCCATCGCCACTCCGGCGATCTATCCGGTGCGGCAGGCCGGCGGCTTCTACACGAGCACCGACGACGGCCTGCTCTACACCAATCCTGTCGCCATCGGCGATCTCGACGCGGCGGAAAGCCGCACCTTCCGCGCGCTCGGCAACGTGGAAGCGGAGTACCTGTTCACCGACCGCTTCCGTCTCACCAGCAGGCTTGGGGCGGACATCCTGAATCTTCGCGATCTGCGCTGGTTCTCACCCCAGATCATCGGACGCTTTGCGAACAGCGTGGACGGCGTCGCCCAGCAGGGGAACAACACCGCAACGCGCTACACCGCAGAAACCTTCGGCACCTTCGAGCAGATGATCTCCACGAACCGCCTCTCGGTCGTCGCGGGCGGCAGCGTGGAATGGAACGAGTCGGAGCTGGCGTTCCTTCAGGGCGAGGGATTCGCCAACGAGGGGTTCCGCTATCCCGGCAACGCCGGCAAAGTCACCGTTTACGACGGCGACAAGACGGGCAACAACCTGGTATCCGCGTTCTCGCGCGCCAACCTGACGCTGCGGGACCGGTATTTCCTCACGGCGAGTCTGCGCACCGACGGTTCTTCGCGCTTCGGCGAGAACAATCGTTTCGGCGTGTTCCCGGCCGCATCGGTCGGCTGGATGATCAGCGACGAGGGGTTCGCGAGTGGCATCGAGCGCCTCGGTGACCTGAAAATCCGCGCCAGCTACGGCGTGACCGGCAACCAGGGCATCGGCGACGACTTCGCGCCCATCGGACGCTTCGGCAAAGCCAACTACTCCGACGAGCCTGGCATTGCGCCGAGCAACATCGAGAACCCCGACCTGAAGTGGGAGACGACCAAGGAATTCGACATCGGGCTCGATCTCACCATGTTCGATGGGCGGGTGGGCCTGATCGCCGATCACTACCGGAAGACCACCAACGACCTGCTGGTGCTGCGGCCCATCGCGCGCATCACCGGCTTCTCCAGCTTCTGGTCGAACATCGGAACCATCGAGAACGTCGGTTACGAGCTGGGAATCAACACGATCAACCTGAATGCGGGCCCCTCAGGGCTTCGCTGGACGTCGGACTTCAACATCTCGTGGAACAGGAACGAGGTCGTCGAGCTGTTCGACGACCAGCCGTTCAACAGCGGCATTCGCTCCATGAACCGCGTCGAAGAGGGACAACCGCTCGGCGCCTTCCATTCGCTCAAGTTCACGGGTGTCGATCCCCAGACCGGCGATGCGCAGTTCCTGGATCTCAACGGCGACGGATCGATCACGTCCGCCGACCGCACGATCATCGGCAGCCCGCACCCCGACTTCTGGGGAGGATTCACGAACACGTTCGGTTGGCGCGGCTTCGAGGTGCGCGGCTTCTTCCAGTTCAGCCAGGGCGCGGAAGTGTACAACGCCATGCGCATCTTCTCGGGCGACGGCGGCTTCAACCTGGACAACAAATTCGCGGACGAGCTGCGCCGCTGGCGGCAGCCGGGTGACATCACCGACGTGCCGCGGGCGAGCTGGGATGGCGAGTCGGACGCGCACCTCACGTCCAGCCGGTTCCTCGAGGACGGAAGTTACGTGCGCTTCCAGGAGATCACCCTGTCGTATCGGGTGCCCGAGCGGTACTCGCGGCTGTCGCGACTCAATAACGCTCAGATCTTCGTGTCCGGACGCAACCTCAAGACCTGGACGGACTACTCGGGCTACAACCCCGACGTCAACAGTCTCGGGTCGGGCACGAACATCTCGCTCGGCACCGACTTCTATGCGTATCCGCTGGCCCGATCATGGATGATCGGCATCAGCGGTGGCTTCTGATCGCGTTCGCTGCCAACCCTCATACAGGATGACATCACTCATGAGAATCAAAGCTCTCGCGACCGCGATGTTGTTTGCGGGTGCCATGGCGTGCGACGAAACGCTGACGGTCGCACCCACGAGCGAAGTGGCGGAAGACGACGCGATCGTCGACGCGCCCAGCGCGCGTGCCGCGCTCGCCGGCGCGTACGACGCCCTGCAGGACGGCGACTACTATGGCGGGGATTTCGTGTTGTACTCGGATCTGCTCGGCGAAGACGTCGAGCACACCGGCACCTTCAGCGATTATGCCGCGACGGACGCGAATCGCGTGCTGCCGGAGAATGAATCCTTGCTCAGCATCTGGGCATCGATCTATGAGGCGGTGGGAATCGCGAACCGCCTGATCGAGCGCGTTCCACAGGTTCCGGGAATGTCGCAGGAGGACCAGGACGATGTGCTCGGACAGGCGCACTTCATCCGGGCGCTGGCGTACCATGACCTGGTGAAGCTCTGGGGCGACGTCCCGATGCCTCTCGTGCCGCTCACTGTCGAGGCGGCAGCGCAGGTGGAGCGGACGCCCGC